>NZ_PSWK01000031.1:0-38324 GCF_002932735.1 Rathayibacter sp. AY1B7 | reverse complement strand
CTGCTCGCCCGCACCCGCGGCATCGGCCAGGACTGGCGGGCGGAGCAGGTGCATCCGGAGCGATCGGACCGGAAGCGACGGCGTCCGGAGCGACGGCGTCCGGGGCAACGGGAGCAGCGGACTGCTCCGCTCCGCTCCCCGACGCCGCCACCAGCCGCACGTCGTCCGCGACGGCCTCCGCCTCCTCCGGGCCGGCCGCCGCGTTCAGCGCCGCGGCCGCCGCCTCCGCTCGCGCCAGGGCCTCGGCGGCCTCCGCCTGCAGTCGGCGGGCAGCCTCCAGGGCCGCGCGCGCCTCGTCCCTCGCCGAGGCGAGCCCGTCGTCGTCACTCATGGGCTCAGCCTAGGTCGGCGGCGCCGGTCAGTCCTCGCGGACGTGCCAGGACTGTCCATACCCGCCGTCGGCCTCGGGGCGGGCCATCAGCTCGAGGAACGGGTCGGCGCTGAACGCCTCCGGCCCGAGCACTCCGGCGCCGGTCCACACGCCGGTCGCGAGGAGCTCGAGCGCGACCACCGGGTTGAGCGCCGTCTGCCAGACCACGCACTGGGTGCCGTACTCGGCCATCGTCCACTCGTTGTCGCTCACGTGGTAGAGGTACACCTCGCGGCGGGCGCCGTCCTTCGTGCCCGAGACGAAGAGGCCGGCGCAGGTCCTGCCCGTCATCCGCGGGCCGATGCCGGCGGGGTCGGGCAGGGCGGCGGCGACGACGTCGCGCGGCGAGACCTCGACGGGACCGCCGGCCGAGCGGACCCGCAAGGGCTCGGTGCTGTCCAGGCCGAGGAGGTGGAGGGTGCGCAGGACGCCGATGAACTGCTCGCCGAGGCCGTACTTGAAGGTGACCTTCTTCGCGTCGAGCCAGCGCGGCATCAGCAGCACCTCCTCGTGCTCGACGTTCACGCACTCGACCGGGCCGATACCCTCGGGGAACTCGAACACCTCCGGCTCCGAGAAGGGGGCGGTGGTGTACCAGCCGCGGTCGCGCTCGAACACCACCGGCGGGTTCAAACACTCCTCGATCGTGGTCCAGATGGAGAAGGACGGAGCGAAGATCTCGCGGCCGTCCGCGTCGTGCACGACGAGGTTCGCGCCGTCGCGCACTCCGAGCTCGTCGATCTCGTCGAAGAGGTGGTCGGAGGCGTAGCGGGCGAAGACGTCGGAGAGTCCCGGCTCCACGCCCATGCCCACCAGGGCGAGGCGGCCGCGGGAGGACCACTCCTCCGCCGCGGCGAACTGCTCGTCGCCGAGCTTGAGCCCCGTCAGCTCGTGGGGCTGCTCGGGGTGCGGGAGCGAGAGGCTCATCGCCATGTCGAGGTAGTCGGCCTCGGCGGCGAGCGCTCCGGCGAAGATCGTCGGGACGAAGCGCGGCTCGACAGCGTTCATCACGTGGGTCGCCCCGTGCGCGCGGGCGACGGTCTCGACGTTCTCGGCGTCGGAGGCGTCGATCCGCGCGGCGACGAAGCGGTCGTCGGCACCGTGCCGCTCCGCGATCCACGCGACCGTGCGCTCGGCCCGGGCGAGGTCGTAGTCGCAGACGATGATCTGCTCGAAGAAGGAGCGGCGCGCGGCGATCTTCGCGAAGGCGTCGCCGACGCCGCCGGCGCCGACCAGGAGGATTCTCATGGGGACACCGTAGCGACGGATCGCGTCGTCCACCATGCCGAGCACCGACGGAATCGGAGCGGAGCGCGCCTTCCGGCCACCGGATCCGTCACAGGGCGGCCCGCTCCCCCCGCTCGAGCAGGCGGAGGAAGCCGGAGAGGTGCCCGAGGCCGGTCAGCGAGGTCGGGAGCGAGGCGGCGAGCGCCGGCGAGTGCACCAGGTACGCCGCCCACTTCGCGCGCGAGACCGCGACGTTCAGGCGGTTGGGCAGGAGGAGGAACTCCATTCCGCGCGGGACGTCGGCCCCGGAGGACGCGGCGAGCGACACGATGGCGACCACCGCCTCCCTGCCCTGGAAGAGGTCGACAGTGCCGACCGGCGTCTCCTCGAGGCCCGCGGCGTCGAGGGCGGTGCGGAGGAGCCCGCCCTGGGCGTTGTAGGGCGCGACGACGATGACGTCGGCCGCGGTCAGCGTCCGCTCGCCGTGCTCGTCGGTCCAGGCGCGGCCGACGAGGGAGAGGGCGATCTCGACGACGCGCCTCGCCTCGTCCGGCGAGGAGGTGGTGTCGCCCGCGTGCTCGACCGGGACGGAGTGCACGCCGGGCTCGACCCCCTCGAGGTGACGCACCTGCGGCGCCCGCGACCGCAGCGCGCCCTCATAGGAGAGCTCGGAGACGGCATCGGAGAGCGCCGGGTGCATCCGGTGGGTCTGCGCGAGGAAGTAGCCGTATTCGGGCGGGAGGACGTCGTGCCCGTCGGCGAGCCAGCCGAGCGCCGACTCGTCGACCGGCTCCGGGTGCGCGCCCTGGCTCACCTGGGGCAGCTGCTGCGGATCGCCGAGCAGGAGCAGCCGCTGGGCGGAGACGGCCGACGCGATCGTCGGGGCGAGCGAGAACTGCCCGGCCTCGTCGACCACCAGGAGGTCGAGCGAGCGGCGCGGCACGGTGACCGGGTTCGCGAAGGTCCAGGCGGTGCCGCCGATGACGCAGCCGCCGCCCTCCTCGAGGACCGCGGTGAGTGCCGCCGCGTTCTTCACCGGCGCCCAGGGCGCCGCCGCGAGCGCCTCGGGCGGCGTGCCGTTCTTGGGCACCTTCGCTACGCGGGAGGGATCGACGCCGCGGCCGACGACGGCGCTCAGCACGTTCTCGACCACCGAGTGCGATTGGCCGACCACGCCGATGCGCCAGCCGTGCTCGTTCACCAGCCGTGCGATCACGTGGGAGCCGACGTAGGTCTTGCCGGTGCCGGGCGGACCCTGCACGGCGAGGGTCGCCCGGTCGAGTCCGAGCAGAGTGGTGACGACCGCGCCGATCACGTCGTCGCCCTGCACAGGAGCGACGGCTCCCGGCGGCACGCGGCGGAGGACGTCGAGCGCCGGGTCGGCCAGCATCGCGGGCAGCGCGTCGAGGACCTCGCCGCCCCACTCCGCGATCGCCTCGGGCTGGGGCGCGGCGCGCGGCGGCGGCGCGGGGGCGAGGGCGACCGGAGCGTCGTCGTGCGGATCCTCCCCCGCCTTCAGGCCCTCCTTGAGGAGCAGGACGATCCGCTCCCCGTCGTCGTCGACCGCGAGGATCTCGGAGCGCTCGGAGGCGCCGCGCAGACCGGGACCGGGCGAGGGCGCACCAGGGGGCGCCGGGGCCTCGTAGACCAGGTACGGCGACGAGCCGGTGCCGAGCCGGCTGCCGGGAGCGAGCCGGCCGAGGATCCGCAGCTCGCGCGACTGCGTGCGGGCGCGCGGGAGCTTCGCCCAGTCGCGGACGACCTCGACCCGGTCGATCATCACGACGTCGCGGGTGTCCGCCCACTCGTCCAGCGGCTGCCGGAGGCGGTCGAAGTGCTCCTGCCAGAAGGTCTTGGCCTCGCGGCGGTGGTAGTCGATCGCCGCGCCGGCGAGGGCGAGCGCGGTCTGGTCGGCCGTGCGCTCGCGCGGCTCGACCCCCTCGACCTGCGCCAGCAGTGCGACCGCGACCGGGTGCGGCTCGCGGGGCACGGGGATCTCGACCTCGAGCAGCGGCGGCAGCTCCTCGCGCGGCGGAGCGAGCTCCAGGAGCCAGTCGCGCAGGCGGAGCGTGGAGCGGCAGTCGTAGGCGTTGTACTCGGCGACGAGGTCGAGCCCGCGCTGCCCCTCGACAGGATCGGCCCTCTGCGCGGCGCGCGCCTCCACGTACATCTCGATGCTGTCGGCGGCGTTCGTGACGCCGGACGCGTCGCGCTCCTCCTCGCCCATGTAGAGCGGCTCCAGCTTCTTGAGCGAGTAGCTGCGCGAGCCCACGCGGAGCGCCCGCCGCACCACCGGGTACAGGTCGACCAGGACGCCGTCGCGCAGGAGCGCGTCGACCTCCTCCTCGCCGACCCCGTGGCGGAGCGCCAGCGAGAGGAGGTGGCTGCGCTCGTAGGAGGCGTAGTGGTAGACGTGCATCCGGGGGTGCTCGGCCCGGCGCGCCCGCAGGAGCGCGAGGAAGTCGAGGAGCGCCCGGCGCTCGGCCGCGAGGTCGTGCGCCCAGAGCGCGGTGAAGCGCTCCTGGTCGTCGACCATGCCGAAGAGGTAGTCGAGGCCCCACTCGCGGTTGTCCTCGGTGTAGAGCGGGTCGCCCTCGAAGTCGAAGAAGAGGTCGCCCGGGTCGGGGGCGGGCAGCCCGGCGAGCACGGAGGCGTCGATCACCTCGACGGCCGGCACCGGCGAGGACTCCGATCGCAGCTGCAGCCGCGCCTGGGCGCGCAGGCCCTCGAGCGTGCCCGCGCTCAGCCCGGGGACGGGGCCGTCGTGCTCGGCGAGGGCGTCGAGGGTGAGGACGCCGGCCGCCGTGAGCTTCGCCCGCTGGTCGAGCCGCATCCCGGCGACGAGGATCGGATCGCGGTGCGCCTGGACCTCGGGCGCGCAGACCGAGCAGCGTCCGCAGGAGGGGTAGCGCGGATCGCCCCACGCCAGCGGCTCGTCGGCGGCGAAGCGCTCGGCGAGCACGGCGCGGAGCCGTGCGCGCTGCACCCGCTGGACCGGGGCGACGACGGCCAGCTCGTGGCTGGTGACGGAGCCGTCGCCGAGCACGAGGTGCACCTGCTCCCCCACGCGGATGCCGCGCGCCTGCATCTGCTCGGCGTAGGCGGCGAGCTGCAGCAGCGCCGGGATCTTCGCGTGCCGGGCGAGCTTGGTGTCGTAGACCTCGTAGGCGCCGTCGGCGGTGCGGAGGAGGAAGTCCGAGAAGCCCAGGAACTCGCCGTCGAAGAAGGTGGCCTGGTAGAGCACGTCGACCCCGGCGCGCATCGCCTCGACGGCCGCCTCGGCCGCCGCGGGGTAGCCGGCGGGCTCGGGGCGCTCGAACTCGAGCACCTCGTGCGTGCGCTTCAGCTCGGCGAGGAAGCGGTGCTCGTGCTCGTCGCCGAGCACCGCGGTGCGCTCGAGCATCCCGTCCCTCTCGGCCTCGAGGCGCGGGGCGCGGCCCAGCAGGGCGTCGAACCGGCGGAGGACCGCCCACTCGCAGGCCGCCCAGTTCGACAGGTCGGTGGGGCTCGTGACCACGCGGCCGGACTCCAGGTACACGCGACTCCTTCCGCGACCACCGGGCGGCGATCCGCTCCAGGCTAGGGCGCCCCTCCGACACTCGTGCGGCTGCGGCCACCACCCGCGCCACTCCGGCTCCGCGTGGCAGGCTGGGCCGATGACCCGCGCTCGCTTCGAGATCATCCCGGCCGACGACATCGGCGAGCGCGCCGCGCGAGCGTTCCCGGACCCCTCCGCGGTGACGCTGACCGTGACGAGCCTGCCGAAGCACGGGACCGAGCGGACCGTGGACTGCGCGGTCGCGCTGGCCGGGCGCGGGTTCCGCGTGGTGCCCCACCTGGCGGCGCGGAACGTCGAGGGCCGCGCCGCACTCGAGCGGGTCCTCGGGCGGATGGGCGAGGCGGGGATCGACGAGGCGTTCGTGATCTCGGGCGACGCGTCCTCGGCGGCCGGCACCTACTCCACGAGCCTCGAGCTCATCCGCGACGCCCGCGAGATCTCACCCGGGCTGGCCCTGGACATCGCAGGCTACCCCGAGGGCCACCCGCACCTCTCCGACGAGAGCATCGAGCGGCACCTGCGCGAGCGCGCTCCGTTCATCCGCTCGATCGTCACGCAGATGTGCTTCGACGTCGACGCGGTGGTCCGCTACGCCGACCGGCTCCGCGAGACAGGGATCACGGCCGATCTGTGGGCGGGCGTGCCGGGGCCGGTCGAGCGCTCGCGGCTGCTGACGCTGGGCGCGCGGATCGGAGTGGGCTCCTCGCTCGGCTTCCTGAAGCGGAGCACCTCGGTGGCCGGCGGGCTCCTCCGCGGACGCCGCTTCGACCCGTCCGCGTTCGTCGCGCGCCTGGAAGCGGCGGCGGGCGACCGCCTCGCGGGCCTGCACGTCTACACCTTCAACGAGCTCGACTCCCTCGCCGCCTTCGCCTGATCGGCGAGCCTCCGCGCTCCTCGGGCGCCGATCCTCAGGGGCTCGAAGCCCTCGCGGGGAGCGCTGCGCCGGTCAGGTGGTGCGGCGGATCCAGATCGGCGGGTGCGGGAGCTCGGCCTCGGTGCGCAGGCGGCCGGCGAGCGGAGCCCAGACCACGAGCGCCACGCCGATCCCGAGCAGCAGGCCGCCGACGGTGTCGCTCAGCCAGTGGGCGCCGAGGTAGGTGCGGCTCGCCATCATCGCCACGGTGTAGAGGAAGCCCGCGATCCAGAGCCACAGCAGCGGGAACACCAGGGCCAGCACCATCGCCGTCGTCGCCGCGTTGGCGGTGTGGCCGGACGGGAAGGAGCCGTAGTCGCTGGTGACGAGCATGTCGGCCGGGCGGGCGCGTCCCACCAGCTCCTTGACGAGCTGGGTGGCGCCCACGCTGACCAGCGCGGCGATCGCGTAGTAGAGCGCGGCCCACCGCCTGCGGAACACCAGCAGCACGGCGACGATGCCGAGCGGGATGAGCGTCGTCCCGACGAGCCCCGCTCCGACCGTGTTCATGACGAGGGCCGGGATGTCCCAGACCGGCGAGCGGTGCTCGACGATCTCGTCCATCCACTCCACGTCGAAGCGGAAGGCCGAGGTGGGGCGGAAGGCGATCAGCACGGCGAGGAGCACCGTGAGCAGGATCGCGAGCGACGCGGAGATCAGCGGCCAGCGGCGGGAGACCCGGTGGGCCGCCTCCTTCGTCAGCAGCCGGGCGGCGACGTCGTCGGACGGCACCTGCTCGCGCATCCGCGCGCGCTGGACGGCGTCGGGGCGCGCGGTTCCGGGCTCGGTCGACAGGCGGTCGTCGCGATGATCCATTCGGACATGATGCCGTCACCCGGCGTTCCCCCGCTGGGGGTTGCGGGGCGGCGCGGCCGACCGATCGGAAGACCGGCGTCCGCGCGGCGGGGTTCATGACAGGGTTCGAGCGGCCTTGCGGATCCCCGGCCTTCCCCCGCGGGGGTTCGCGGCGCGCCTCAGCCGGCCGCGCGGGCCAGGCGGGCGGCGCGGAGGGCGTCGAGCCGGGTCGGCTCGGAGGAGCGGGCGAGGAGCCGCGCGGCGACGGCGCTCGCGCGGGAGTCGTCCGAGGCGGAGGCCCGCTCGAGGGCGGCGGCCGCGTCGGGACCGGTGATCGAGCCGAGCGCCATCACGGCCGAGACCGCGAGCGCGGAGTCGTCGCTGCCGGCGGCCCCGTCCAGCGCGTCGACGGCAGGACGCGCGTCGTCGCCCAGGTAGCCGAGCGCGGCGGCGGCGTGACGCCGGACCGGCGCGGACCCCTCGCGGAGGGCCTGCTCCAGACCGGGGACGGCCGCGGCGCCGAAGGAGGCGAGGACGTCGGTGAGCACATTCTGCGCCTCCGCGTCGTCGTCGCCGAGCAGGCCGAGCAGGACCGGCAGCGCGCGCGCGTCGCCGAGGCGGCCCAGCGCGAAGCGGGCCTTCGCGGCGACGGCGGGCTCGGAGTCGGCGGCCAGCGGGGCGATGTCGTCGAGCGTCGCCGGGTCGAGGATCTTGCTGAGCACGTGCAGCGCCTGCGTGCGCACCCGTGGCTCGCGGCCGAGCGCCTCGCGGGCGACGGGGACGGCGGCGGAGCCGAGGCGGCCGAGCGACCAGGTGAGCACGTCGCGGACGAAGAAGTCCGGCTCCTCCCACAGGTGCGCGGCGAGGGGCTCGGCGGTGGCGGGCTCGGCGAGCTCGCCCAGGGTCATCGCCGCACGGAGGCGGACGTCGCGGTCGGGGTCGGAGAGCTCGGCGAGCAGGGCGGAGGAGTCGCGGGAGGACATGGGAGGGGACTGTAGCAGCGGCGCTCGGGAGCGGATCCAGCGAGGGCCGGAGCACCCGGGAGGAGCCGCAGGCGCGGGGCGTGCCGGACCGCCGGGACCCGGAGCCGAGCGCTCAGTCCTGCAGCGCCGGGACGCTCCTCGGCCGGACGATCAGCCAGAGCGCCAGGATCGACACGGTCGCCGTCGCCATCATCACCAGGGCCATCGGCACGGCCGAGCCGGCGCCGAAGACCCCTGAGATCGGCGACAGCAGTCCGGCGGTGCCGAAGTTGACCGCTCCGAGCAGCGACGCGGCCGTCCCCGCCTCCCGGCCGTGGTTGACCAGGCCGAGGACCTGCACGCACGGGAAGCTGAAGCCGCACGACGCGATGAAGAACCACAGCGGGACGAGCGTGCCCCAGAGCCCCAGCCCGAGCACGTCGAAGAGGGCGATCAGGCCGGCGGAGGTGAACAGCGTCAGCGTCGTGATCGCGAGGATCCACTGCGGCCCGATCCTCCGGCTGAGGTAGGAGGACGCCTGCACGCCGAGGACGACGCCGAGCGAGTTCACGGCGAAGAGCAGCCCGTACTGCTGCGCGTCGAATCCGTAGAGGCCCTGGAACAGGAACGAGGAGCTGGAGAGGTAGGTGAACAGGCCGGCGAAGGTCATGCCCCCGATCACCGCCACTCCGAGGAACACGCGGTCGCTGAGGACGGCCCGGTAGCGCTGCACGAGCGAGCGGTGCTCGCGCTCGTGGCGGGCGGTGCGGGGCCGGGTCTCGACGACGAGCAGGCCGACGGCCGCGACGACCAGCACGCCGTAGGCGGCGAGGAAGACGAAGATCCCGCGCCAGTCCATGATCAGCAGCAGCTGGGAGCCGATGACCGGCGCGAGCACGGGCGCGAGGCCCGACACCAGGGCGAGCCGGGACAGCATGCGCACCAGCGGGCGTCCGCCGAAGAGGTCGCGGACCATCGCCATCGCGACCACGCCGCCCGCCGCCGCGCCGGCTCCCATCAGGAAGCGGAAGACGCCGAGGGTGACGATCTCGGGGGCGAGCGCCGCGCCGACGCAGGCCAGCACGTGCAGAGAGGTGGCCAGGAGGATCGGCAGGCGCCGGCCGACCGCGTCGCTCCAGGGGCCCACGACCAGCTGGCCGAGTGCGAAGCCGAGGGTCGTGCCGGTGAGGGTCAGCTGGACCGCCGCCTCCGACACGTTCAGCTCGCTCTGCAGCGCGGGGAACGCCGGCAGGTAGAGGTCGATCGTGAACGGCCCGAGGGCGGTCAGCGAGCCGAGGACGATCACGTAGACGAGGCGCTGGCGGGCCGTCAGGGCGTCGCCCGGGTGGCGGTGCACCGGGAGGGAGGCGGTCGGAGTCGAGGCGGGAGTGGACACGGAGTGCCTTCCTGCGCAGGGCGCAGCGGGGTGGGAGGGAGGGGTGCGGCCGGTGTCGTCCTCGGCTCGGGAGCGGACCTCGTCGGCTCCACGCCGCTCGGTCGAATCAATTCGATCACGTGTCGGACAGTGGCGCCACCCCTCGGCCCGCCGTCGGGTCAGACCGGGTGGAGCGGAGTGCCGAGCGGGTCGGCGAGCAGGCGCTCGAAGGCGAGCTCGGCTGCGCCCAGCATGAGCAGATCGGCGCCGAGCTCGGTCCGCACGATGCGCACGGAGTCGAGCGCGACCCGGAAGGGGCCGCCGCGGCCCAGGCGCTCCTCCAGGAACCCCGGCGCGACTCCGATCAGCGCCCCGAGGAAGCCGCCCAGCACCACGAGCTGCGGGTTGAACACGTTGATCACGTTGCGCAGGGCGACCGCGAGGTGCCCGAGCTGGCGCTCGACCTCGGCACGGACGGCCGGGTCCTCGGAGGCGGCGAGCGCCTCCTCCAGCCGCTCGCTCTCGTCGAGGCCGAGCACGGTGAGCAGCTCGGCGCGGCCGACCTCGGTCTCGAGGCAGCCGACGGCGCCGCAGTGGCAGTCGATGCCCGCGCTGTTGACGAGGGTGTGGCCGATCTCCCCCGCGTAGCCGTCGATGCCGTGCAGAGGCGCGCCGCCGACGATGACGCCGGCGCCCACTCCGCTCGCGCCGCCGTTGAGGTAGACGAGGTGCGAGACGTCGCGGCCGGCGCCGAGGACGCTCTCCGCGAGTGCACCGAGGTTGGCGTCGTTCGCCGAGAGGACGGGCAGGCCGGTCGCGTCCGCGAGCATGCGGGAGAAGGGCTCGTCGTCCCAGCCGAGGTGCGGGCCGACCCGGACGAGGCCGTCGGCGTCGCGGACGAGGCCGGGCACGGCGACGCCGATGCCGACGGTCCGCGTCTCCTCGGGCAGCTCGGCGAGCAGCTCGGCGACCGCCTCGGCCGCCAGACGCGCGGCGGCCTCGGCGGTGGGGACGGAGGCGGAGCGGCGGATGCGGCGGCGGACGACGGCGTCGACGCCGACCACGGCGACCGTGACGGCGTCGATCTCGGGGTTCACGGCGAGCGCGACGACTCCGGGATCGGCCTCGACCACGGGGCTCGGCCGGCCGACCTGGTTCGGCGTGGCGGGCTCGCGCTCGCGCACGATGCCGAGCTCCACCAGCTCGCCGACCAGTGCCGCGATCGTGGAGCGGTTGAGGCCGGTCAGGCGGGTCAGCTGCGAGCGGGAGCGGGGGCCGCCGCGGTGCACGAGGCGGAGGATCGCCGAGAGGTTGTGCCGCCGGTGCGCGTCACGGTGAAGACCGTCTCCTCCCCCGTTTCGTGCGCGACGACCCGGACCGGCGTCGCTCCGTCC
This sequence comes from Rathayibacter sp. AY1B7, assembly GCF_002932735.1. Taxonomy (NCBI): domain Bacteria; kingdom Bacillati; phylum Actinomycetota; class Actinomycetes; order Micrococcales; family Microbacteriaceae; genus Rathayibacter; species Rathayibacter sp. AY1B7. The sequence goes on along the minus strand of NZ_PSWK01000031.1, from coordinate 27,729 downwards.
GGCCCCGGGAACACCCTCAGCTCGAGCCCGTCGAGGTAGTCGTACTCGGCCGAGTCCTGGCGGGCCCCCACCGGGATCACCGCACCCTCGCGCACGTACAGCGGCAGCGAGTCGAAGCCGTGGACCTCACGACGCCACTCCCCCGTCGAGACGGTCCGCTCGCCCGTCCACCAGCTCGTCCACGTCCCCCGCGGGAGGTAGAACTCGACCGTGCCGTCCTCGGTGAACACCGGAGCGACGAGCAGGTCGTGCCCGAGCAGGTACTGCGTGTCGAGGTGGGCGGCGCTGCGGTCGTCCTCGAACTCGAGCGCCATCGGCCGCATGATCGGGACGCCGGTGCTCGCCGCCTCCGCCCCCGCCGCGAAGAGGTAGGGCATCAGCGAGAGCTTCAGCCGGGTGAAGAGCCGGGTGACCTCCACGGCCTCCTCGTCGAACGCCCACGGCACGCGCACCGAGGAGGATCCGTGCAGCCGCGAGTGCGAGGAGAGCAGGCCGAACGCGAGCCAGCGCTTGAACACTCCGGAATCGGGCGTGCCCTCGAACCCGCCGATGTCGTGCGCCCAGAAGCCGAACCCGCCCAGCGCGAGCGAGAGGCCCCCGCGCAGGGTCTCGGCCATCGACACGTAGGAGGAGGTGTTGTCCCCGCCCCAGTGCACCGGCAGCGACTGCCCGCCGACCGTGGCGCTGCGGGCGAAGAGGACCGCGCGGCCCTCGCCGAGCTCCTGCTCGAGCACCTCGTGCACCGCGCGGTTGTAGAGCTGGGTGTACCAGTTGTGCATGGCCTCGGGGTCGGTCCCGTCGGCCCAGACGACGCCCTCCGACGGGATCCGCTCGCCGAAGTCGGTCTTGAAGGAGTCGACGCCCTGGCGCACGAGGACGCGGAGCTTCTCCTGGAACCAGGAGGTCGCCTCCGGATTCGTGAAGTCGATCAGCGCCATGCCGGCGACCCACATGTCCCACTGCCAGACGTCGCCGGAGGCCGTTCTGAGCAGGTAGCCCTTCTCGCGCCCCTCGGCGAACAGCGGCGACGCCTGCGCGATGTACGGATTGATCCAGACGCAGGTGTGCAGCCCGCGCTCGTGCAGGCGGGCGAGGATCCCCTCCGGGTCCGGGAAGGTGCGCGGGTCCCACTCGAGGTCGGTCCACTGGAACTCGCGCATCCAGAAGCAGTCGAAGTGGAACGCCGACAGCGGCAGCTCCCGCTCCGCGAAGCCGTCGATGAAGGAGTTCACCGTCTCCTCGTCGTAGCTCGTGGTGAAGCTGGTCGTCAGCCAGAGCCCGTAGCTCCAGGCGGGCACGACGGAGGGGCGGCCCGCGAGACCGGTGTAGCGCCGCAGCACGTCCTTCTTCGTCGGGCCCTGGATCACCAGGTACTCCAGCGCCTCGCCGCCGACCGAGAACTGCACGCGCTCGACCGCCTCGGAGCCGATCTCGAACGACACGAGGCCGGGATCGTTCACGAGCACGCCGTAGCCGCGGCTGGAGAGGTAGAACGGGACGTTCTTGTAGGCCTGCTCGGAGGAGGTGCCGCCGTCGGCGTTCCACACGTCCACCGTCTGGCCGTTCTTCACGAAGGGGCCGAAGCGCTCGCCGAGCCCGTAGACCAGTTCGCCGACGCCGAGGTCGAGCTGCTCGTGCAGGTAGGCGGCTCCGTCCGGTCCGGTCAGGTAGCCCTGCGCCTTGTGCCCGGACCCGGTGAGGCGCGTGCCGGTCGAGGTGTCCCAGAACTCCAGCGACCAGGGAGCGCCCTGCCTGATCCGGACCTCGAGGTCGCCGGTGCGCAGCACGCCGCCGGACTCCGTCACCTCCGCCGCTCCGACGTCGCCCTCGGCCAGCTCGAAGCCGGGGCGCACCGCCGTGCCGCGCCAGTGCTCGATCCGCACCCGCGCGACCCCCTCGGCCGGCGAGGACACCGTGACCGTGAGCGCCGGCCGGTTGAGGACGTCGCCGCGGCCCTCGATGACCCGGGTCGGGGCGATCACCTCGAGCGAGGTGCCGTCGGTGCGGATGTCGTACGCCTCCTGCGCGAACAGGGGCATGAATCCGGCCCGCGTCTGCCAGAACCCGTCGGTGAACTTCATGGAGGTGCCTTTCGATGGCGCGCCGGCGGATCCCGTGAGGGAGGCGCCGACGGAGGGAGAGAGGGCTACTTGACCGCGCCGGCGGTGATGCCGCGGGTGAGGGTGCGCTGGAAGATCAGGAAGAAGATCAGCGTCGGGAGAAGGCCCAGGAGGGCGCTCGCGCTGGTCGTGGTGACGTCCATGATCTTGTCGCCCTGGAGGCTCGAGATCGCGATCGGGACGGTCTGCGTCGCGTCGCTCACCAGGAAGACCAGCGGGATGAGGAACTCGTTCCAGGTCCAGATGAAGAAGAAGATCATCAGCACCGAGAGGGTGGGCCGCGAGATCGGGACGATCACCCGGGTGAGGACCTGCCACTTCGAGGCGCCGTCGAGAGCCGCGGCCTCGAGGATCTCCTTCGGGAAGGTGCCGTAGACGCTCGAGAGCAGATAGGTGCCGAACGCCGACTGGATGACGGTGAAGATGACGATGACCGACAGCTGGGTGTCGTAGATCCCGACCGCTTTGAACATGTAGTACAGCGGGTAGAGCAGGGCCTCCTGCGGGAGCATGTTCGCCAGCAGGAACAGGACGATGATCCAGCTCCGGCCGCGGACCCGGCCGATGCCGATCGCGTAGGCGTTCAGCACCGAGAGGGCGACGGCGAGGATCGCGACCGACCCCGAGATGAGGATCGAGTTGCCGAGCTTCTCGGGGAAGTCGACGCGGCTCCAGAAGGTCGAGAGGCCGTCGAAGGAGAGGCCGGTCGGGAAGGCGAGCGGGCCGTTCGCCGAGTACTCCGCGGGGGTCTTGAAGGAGTTGAGCAGGATCAGCAGCACCGGGCTGATGATCACGAGCCCGATCACCACGGCGACGGCGAGGACCACCCAGTCGCCGAGGGTGCGCTTCGTCGTGCCCTTCGCGGGCTTGGCGGGACGGGAGGACGAGAGGTCCGCGTCCTGCGTGCCGGCCTGGGTGAGGGGCAGGGTCTCGATGGCCGACATCAGCGGGCTCCTTCGCTGCGCTCGACGCGCTCCTGGGCGCGGATGAACAGCACGGCGAGGATCACGATGACGATCGTGAGCGCGGTCGCGATGGTGGCGCCGTAGCCCACCTGCTGCTTCTGGAAGAACTCGGTGTACGAGTAGTAGGAGGGGACGATCGTGGAGTCGCCGGGGCCGCCGCGGGTCAGGGCGTAGATCGGGCCGAAGACCTTCAGCGCGGCGATGGTGCAGGTGAGGGTGACCACGAAGATCTCGGGCCGGATGATCGAGACCGTGATCCAGCGGAAGCGCTGGAACCAGTTCGCCCCGTCGAGCTCCGCCGCCTCGTAGAGCTCGGGGTCCACGCGCTGCAGCGCCGCCATGAAGATGACGACCGGGTAGCCCAGCTGCACCCAGATCATCACGACCATGATCGAGAGCATCGCGGTGTCCGGCTTGCCGAGCCAGTCGTGCGAGAGGGAGCCGAGCCCGACGGCCTCGAGGATCGAGTTCAGCGCGCCGTTGTCGGGGCGGAGGATCCAGCCGATGACGATCGCGGCGATGACGGTCGGCAGGATCTGCGGGAGGTAGTAGGTGGCGCGGAGGAAGCTCGCCAGGCGCCCGCCGAACTTCTTGCCGACGAGATCGAAGAGGATCGCCGCGAGCAGGAGTCCGAGGATCGTGGGGACGATCACCATCGCGATGATCATGTAGACCGAGTTGAGGAACGAGGTCCAGAACTGGTCGTCGCCCATCAGCTCGATCCAGTTGTCGAGGCCGATGAAGATCGGCGGCTTGATGCCGCGCCAGGACGTGAAGCTGATGTAGACGTTCCAGATCAGCGGGATCAGCACGATGAACGTGAAGAGCACGAACCCGGGGATCAGGTAGAGCCAGTAGCCGCCGGAGCGCTTCTCGCGGGGCGGCGTCGTGGGAGGCGGCGCGCTCTCCGCGCGACGAGGTGCTGTCGTCGTCATGGGTACTCCTAGGTCGGACGGGGTCGTGGGTGTGCTGCCGCGGGATGCCGCTCCGGTACGGAGGCGACGGCGTGTCGCGTACCGGAGCGGCATCCAGCGGGGGGGTGGAGGCTCGGCGGTGTTCGTGCGACCCCCTCGAGGGGTCGCCGTCACGTCCTCAGGTCTTCCACGGCCGTTCCGCGCCTGCAGGCGCGGGGCCGGCCGCCGTGGCCGACATCACGTGACGCTTCCGCGTCACGTGATGTCGGCGACTCCGTCGTCGTACTTGGCCTGGAGGTCGGAGAGCATGGCGGACTCGTCGGAGGAGCCGTTGATGAGCTCCTGCGTGGCGGCGACCAGGTCGTCGTAGAAGGTCGCGGTGGGCCAGTCGGGGTAGAAGGAGAGCTGGTCGCCGTCGACGACCGTCTTCCACTGCGCAAGCAGCGCCTTGCTCTTCTCGTCCGTGATGGCGCTCTCGTCGACGACCAGCGGGATGCCTCCGTTGTTGCCGATGAGGTTCTGGATCTCGGGTCGCATCGTGATCTCGATCCACTTGTAGGCGAGGTCCTTGTTCGTCGCCGTCTCCGGGATCACCCAGTGGTTGCCGGCGGAGCCCATCGTGAACTCGGCGCCCGGGAAGAGGAACGTGTCCCACTCGAATCCGGTGATCTCGGCCTTGAAGCGGCCGAACCACCAGGAGCCCGAGAAGAAGATCGGGTACTCGCCCGAGATGAACGCCGTGCCCGCGTCCTCCGCCTTCAGCCCGGAGGCGTCGGCCGAGAAGTAGCCCTTGTCGACGTAGGTCTTCAGCTGGTCGGCCGCGTAGCTCCAGGCCGCGTCCTCGAAGTCGACCTCGCCCGTGTAGGTCTGGTAGTCGGTGATCCAGGAGCGGTCGGCCTTCAGCAGCGCGAGCTGGTAGAAGAGCTGCTGCAGCGGGTACTCGGCGCCGGCCTCGGCCAGCGGGGTGATCCCCTTGGCCACGAAGGCGTCGAGGACGGCCGTGAACTCCTCGTAGGTGGTGGGGACCTCGAGGCCGTTCGCGGCGAAGGCGTCCTTGTTGTAGTAGACGAAGGTGAACTCGCCGTAGTTGGGGATGCCGTACCAGGAGCCGGAGCCCATGATCCCGTTCTCGTCGTACTTCGCGGTGGTCTGCAGCGCGCCGGGGATCAGCGAGTCCCAGCCGTAGAACGCGACCGCCTCGTCGAGGTTGGTGAGCAGGCCCTGGCTCGAGAGGAGTCCGCTGGTCGCGTTGCCCTTGTTGTACTCGACGACGTCGGGCGCCGAGTTGGAGTTGAAGATCTGGCTGGCGCCGGTGCGCAGCTGCTCGAAGGCCTTGAACTCGTACGCGATCTCGGCCCCCGTCTCCTGGGTGAAGATGTCGCGGGCGGCGAGCCAGGCGATGCCGCGGTCGCTGTCGGGCGTCTCGAAGTCCCAGAGCGTGAGGGTGCGGCCGGCGCCGTCGACCGTGGTCGAGAGCGCGTCGGAGCCGGCGTCGGAACCGCCACCGGAGCAGGCGGCCAGCGCGAACATCGCGCTGAGGCCGACTCCTCCGGCGAGGAGGTTGCGCCGGCTGAGACCGGCGGTCGGGCGGTGGAAGGCGGAGCGGGATCGGAGCGACATTGCGGTGGTTCTCCTTCGAACGGTGCGGTGGTGCTGCGGAGGTGGTGCAGGGAGCGCTCTCTCGCGGAGGCGCGGTGTCGAAGCGTTTCGACAGTGCGCAGAGCCGGAGCGGGCGGGAAGAGGGTGGAGGACTAGAGGGAGGCCGGCGCGGGAGTGCCGGACGGGACCGCCGGCACCGGAGCGCCGGTCGGAGCGACCGCGAGGGATCCGCGGTCGACGTAGGAGGGCGGGAGCAGCTCGACGCCGACGGTGCGGCCGGAGTCGATCTGCTGGAGGGTCCGCGCGACGGCCGCTCGGCACATCGCGTCGAACGGGAGGGGAAGACTGCTGGTGGGGACAGGGAGGGCGCCGCCGTCGTAGCTGGCGCAGGCCGCCAGGATCGACAGGTCGCCGGGGACGGAGAGGCCGCGCTCGAGGACGCGCTCGATCGCCGCCTCCGCCACGGGCTCGTTGCAGTGCAGCACGAGCGCGGTCGGCGGGACGGGTGCGGCGAGGATCGCGTCGATCGCGGCCGATGCGCTCGGGCGGCCGATGTGCGGGCGCTCGACCGCGATCTCGACTCCGAGCGCTGCGGCCTCGGCGCGGAACGCCTCGTCGAAGCGGCGGACGAAGCCTGCGTTGCGGTCGGTGTAGGACTGCGGGTGCTCGAGCAGGCCGAGCGAGCGGTGGCCCAGCTCGGCGAGCCGGCGGACGCTCTGGCGGGCGGCCTCGGCGAAGTCGAGGTCGACGCAGGCGAGATCGTGGGAGTCGGCGGGCACGCCGATGAAGGTGGCGGGGACCCCGGCCGCGCGGATCAGCTCGGCGCGGTCGTCGTCGTCGTCGACGCCCATCAGGACGATGCCGTCGACGAGCGAGGAGGAGGAGACGCGCCCGATGCCGCTGGAGGCCTCGTCGGTGACGAGCAGCAGGACGTCGTAGTCCGACTCCCGGGCGCGCTCGAGCACCTCGGTGACGAAGCGCATGTGGGTCGGCAGATGCAGCTCGCCGCGCATCGGGGCGGAGAGGGCGAGGATGTGGGTCCGCGCCCCGGCGAGCATCCGGGCTCCCGCGTGGGGCCGGTAGCCGAGCTGGCGCACCGCGTCGTCGACGCGCTGCCGTGTGGAGGCGGCGATCGAGCGCTTGCCGGAGAGGGCGTAGGAGACGGTGCTGATCGAGACTCCGGCAGCGCGGGCCACGTCGTGGATGGTCGCCATGGCTCCTCCTGCCGGACGTCGTCGTCGGTCGCGGTCGAGCTTCGAAGCGCTTCGACCGGTCGTGCTGGAGCGACTGTACGCACAGTCGAAGCGCTTGCGCAAGCGATCCTCGCGACGTCCTCCCCGGGCACCGGCCCGCTCCGCGAGCGGTTCCGCGGCACGAGCGGGCGGCACCCGCGATGGGGCCGGAGGGCGACGCGCCGGGCCTTCCGCTCGTTGCGCCTCTCGATCCTCAGGAGATATGTTGGGCTCAACAACAATTCGGCGACGTCGCCGGAAAGGATTCGGATCCCATGTCCCTGACCCCCACCCGCGCCGACAAGTTCTCGTTCGGCCTCTGGACCATCGGCTACAACGGGACGGACCCGTTCGGCGGCCCGACCCGCGAGCCGCTCGACGTCGTCCACGCGGTCGAGAAGCTCGACGAGCTCGGCGCGTACGGCCTCACCTTCCACGACGACGACCTGTTCGCCTTCGGCTCCACCGACGCCGAGCGCCAGACCCAGATCGACCGCCTCAAGGGCGCGCTGGAGTCCACCGGCCTCGTCGTGCCGATGGTCACCACCAACCTCTTCAGCGCCCCGGTCTTCAAGGACGGCGGCTTCACCTCGAACGACCGCGACGTCCGCCGCTTCGCGCTGCGCAAGGTCCTCCGCAACATCGACCTCGCCGCCGAGCTGGGCGCGAAGACGTTCGTCATGTGGGGCGGCCGCGAGGGCGCCGAGTACGACTCCGCCAAGGACATCCGCGCCGCGCTCGAGCGCTACCGCGAGGCCGTCAACCTGCTCGGCGACTACGTCACCGACAAGGGCTACGACATCCGCTTCGCCATCGAGCCCAAGCCGAACGAGCCCCGCGGCGACATCCTGCTTCCGACGCTCGGCCACGCGATCGCGTTCATCGACTCCCTCGAGCGCCCCGAGCTCGTCGGCGTGAACCCCGAGGTCGGCCACGAGCAGATGGCGGGCCTGAACTTCACCGCCGGCATCGCCCAGGCGCTGTACCACGGCAAGCTCTTCCACATCGACCTCAACGGCCAGCGCGGCATCAAGTACGACCAGGACCTGGTCTTCGGCCACGGCGACCTGCACAACGCGTTCTCGCTCGTCGACCTCCTCGAGAACGGCGGCCCCGGCGGCGTCCCGGCCTACGACGGCCCGCGCCACTTCGACTACAAGCCCTCGCGCACCGAGGACGAGACCGGAGTCTGGGACTCGGCCGCCGCGAACATGCGCACCTACCTGCTGCTCAAGGAGCGCGCCGCGGCCTTCCGCGCCGACCCCGAGGTGCAGGAGGCGCTGGCAGCCGCGAAGGTCGCCGAGCTCTCCACCCCGACGCTGAACGAGGGCGAGTCGTACGACGACCTGCTCGCGGACACCGCCTCGTACGAGTCGTTCGACGCCGACGCCTACCTCGGCGGCAAGGGCTTCGGCTTCGTGCGCCTGCAGCAGCTGGCCACCGAGCACCTGCTCGGCGCCCGCGGCTGACCCGCACCCTCTGAGCCCGCGGTCAGCCGCGGGACGACCTGAGACGGACGAGATCCCCTGCACCGGCACGGGATCTCGTCCGTTCTCCTGCATCCGGCCCGATTCCGCACCGGACGCCCGAAACCGTACCCCCAACGAAAGAGGACAGCGATGACGCTCGTCGCAGGGATCGACTCGTCGACCCAGAGCTGCAAGGTGGTCGTCCGCGACCTCGACACCGGCGCCGTGGTGCGCACCGGCCGGGCGAGCCACCCGGACGGCACCGAGGTCGATCCGGCCGCCTGGTGGGAGGCGCTGCAGCTCGCCCTCGCCGACGCCGGCGAGCTCGACGACGTCGCCGCCATCTCGGTCGGCGGCCAGCAGCACGGCATGGTCGTCCTCGACGAGAGCGGCGCCGTCATCCGCCCCGCTCTGCTCTGGAACGACACCCGCAGCGCGCCCGCCGCCGCCGCGCTCATCGAGGAGCTCGGAGCCGGGGCCTGGGCGGAGCGGACCGGATCGGTGCCGGTCGCCTCCTTCACCGCCACCAAGCTCCGCTGGCTGCGCGACGCCGAACCCGAGAACGCCGCCCGTGTCGCCGCCGTCGCGCTCCCCCACGACTGGCTGACCTGGCGCCTGCTCGGCTACGGCCCCGACTCCGCCCGCGGTCCGCAGCTCGACGCCCTCACGACCGACCGGTCGGACGCGTCCGGCACCTCGTACTGGGGAGCGGACGGCTACGACCTCGACCTGCTCGAGCGCGCCCTCGGCCACCGCCCGCTGCTCCCCCGCGTGCTCGGCCCCTCGGAGGAGGCGGGCCGCACCGAGAGCGGACTCGTCGTCGGCCCCGGCGCGGGCGACAACGCGGGCGCCGCGCTCGGCCTCGGCGCCGGCCCCGGCGACGTGGTCGTCAGCATCGGCACGAGCGGCACGGTCTTCGCCGTCACGGACGACCCGGTGCGCGACGCCTCCGGGACCGTCGCCGGCTTCGCCGATGCGAGCGGGCGCTTCCTGCCGCTGGTCGCGACGCTCAACGCCGCGCGCGTGCTGGCCTCGACCGCGACCCTGCTCGGCAGCGACTTCGACGAGTTCGCCGCACTGGCGCTCGAGGCGGAGCCGGGTGCCGACGGCCTCGTGCTGGTCCCCTACTTCGAGGGCGAGCGCACGCCGAACCTGCCGGACGCGACCGCGAGCCTGCACGGGATGACCATCGCCTCGACCACGCGGCCGAACCTCGCCCGCGCGGCGATCGAGGGCATGCTCTGCGGACTGGCCGACGGCCTCGACGCCGTTCGCGCGCAGGGAGTGGAGGCGCGGCGCATCCTCCTCATCGGCGGAGCCGCGCAGAACCGCGCCGTGCAGCTCGCTGCCTCGCAGGTGTTCGACGTGCCCGTGCAGGTGCCGACGCCCGGCGAGTACGTGGCCGACGGTGCCGCCGTGCAGGCCGCCTGGGCGCTGACAGGATCGCGTCCGACGTGGACCGTCACCTCGGTGGCCGAGCCCGCGCCGGACCACCGCCCCGTCATCCGCGAGCAGTACGCGGCCGCCCGCGCCTGAGAATCCGGCCCCGGCCCTCATCCAGGGCCGGGGCCGCGCCGCAAGCCCCAGTGGACGGGGAGCGGAATCGCGCTACTCTCATTACTCAGCCAGCTGACTAATGGAGGAGCGACATGACCGCCACACGAACCCCCGACCGCGCCGACCGGATCCGCCAGGTCGTCGTCGCCGTGAGCGCGGTGCTCGCCCTCATCGGCTCGTTCATCGGCTCGGGCGCCGCGGGCGGCACGCAGATCCAGAACGCGGCCGGCGGCGCCCTGACCGCGTCCTCGACCCCCATCGCTCCCGACGGCCCCGCCTTCGCGATCTGGAGCGTCATCTACACCGGCCTCATCGCCTACGCGATCTGGCAGTTCCTGCCCTCGCAGACCGCCCGCACCCGCCACCGCCGGCTGGGCTACTGGGCCGCCGCCAGCCTCCTCCTGAACGCCGCGTGGATCCTGGTCGTCCAGGCCGGCTTCCTGACGCTCAGCGTCGTCGTGATCGCCCTGCTGCTCGCCGTGCTCGCGCGCATCTTCGTGATCCTGCGGACCACCCGGTCGGCCGGAGTGGTCGACGCGATCGTGACGGACGGCACCTTCGGGCTCTACCTCGGCTGGGTGTGCGTGGCCACGGCCGCGAACGTCACCGCCGGGCTCGTCGGCGCGGGAGTCGGCAGCGCGGACGGTCCGGGCGCCGCGGTCTGGGCGGTCGTCGTCCTCGCCGTCGCCGCGCTCGTCGGACTCCTGATCGCGGTCACCGGCCGCGGCCGCATCGCCCCGATGCTCTCGCTCGTCTGGGGACTCTCCTGGGTCGCCGTCGGCCGCTTCGCCGGCGAGCTCGTCTCGGTCCCCGCCGGGATCGCCGCGCTGGTCGCCGCCGCCGTGGTGCTGGTGGTCACCCTCCTCGTCCGCGCCACCGCGGGACGCCGGGTCAGCGCCACCTGACCCCTGCGCGACGAAGGCCGAGAGGCCGGGACAGCCCTGGTCCGGGGCCGCCCGGCCTCTCGGCCTTCGTCGTGGTGGCGGATCAGGTGATCAGCGTGTCGACGTACTCCCGGTTCTCGTCCATCCACGCGGCGAGGGCGGCGGAGCGGTCGTCGGCCCCGTCGTTGAACAGCGCGTTCTCGAGCGAGTAGAGCGTCTTCGAGTCCATCCGGAAGTCGCGGATCCAGCGGCTCATCGTCGGGTAGTCCGCGTCGAACGCGGCCGAGCCGAAGGAGTGGATCCCCTCCGCCTGCCCGAGCAGGCCCTTCGGGTCCTCGAGGTCCCTGACCGGGAAGGCGTCGTAGGCCCAGTGCGGGCGCCAGAGCGTGACGGCGATGTTCTCGCCCGCGGCGGTCGCGCTCGAGAGCTCCTGGAGCATGGCCGGCGTCGAGGAGGTGAGGTAGTCCATCCCCTCCAGGCCGTAGCCGGGGATGACGTCCTCGGTCGTCGTCTTGTTGAGACCGGAGCCGGGCTCGATGCCGATCAGGCGGTTGCCGACGACGCCCGGGTCGGCGGCGAGCTCCTCGAGGGAGTCGATCGGGGCGTCCTCGTTGACCGCGATGGTCAGCTTCGCCTCGTCGTTCCACGCGCCCAGGTCGACGATCGAGTCGCCGTACTGCTCGACGTACCGGGCGTGGGTGAGCGGCAGCCAGGTGTCGAGGGCGAGGTCGTAGTCGCCCGTCGAGAGGCCCTGGAAGCCGGGGGCGACGTCGGCGTTCTGCAGGGTCACGTCGTAGCCCTGCTCCTCGAGCACCGCCTCCCACAGAGCGGAGACGGCGATCCCCTCGTCCTAGCCCTGGAACACAGCGACGGTCACGTCGGTGCGGTCGCCGTTGTCGACGGAGGCGGCGGTGGCGGGAGCGGCGAGGGTCGCGGCCCCGAGGGACGCGACCAGGCCGATCGAGACGACGCCGACGGCCGAGCGGGTCGCCACGACGGCGCGGCGGTTCTTCGCCCGGGCGACCCTCGCCGGCGAGGGCGAGCCCAGCGCGCCGGTCATCCGGTCGAGGACGACCGCGAGGATCACGACGGAGATGCCCGCCTCGAAGCCGAGCGCGACATCGATCCGGTTGAGGCTCGCGACGACGTCGCCGCCCAGCCCTCCGGCGCCGACCATGCCCGCGATGACGACCATCGAGAGCGAGAGCATGATGACCTGGTTGAGGCCCGCCAGGATCGAGGGCAGCGCCAGCGGCAGCTGGATCTGGCGGAGGATCCGCCACTTCGAGGAGCCGAACGACTCCCCCGCCTCGACGAGCTCCGGGTCGACGCCGCGGATGCCCAGCTCGGTGAGCCGGACGCCCGGCGCCATCGCGAACACGATGGTCGCGACGATGCCGGGCACCACTCCGACCCGGAACAGGATCAGCGCGGGGATCAGGTAGACGAAGGCCGGCATCGTCTGCATCAGGTCGAGCACGGGCCGGATGACCGCGGAGGCCGTGCGGTTGCGCGCGGCGAGCACGCCCAGCGGCACGCTCAGCGCGATGGCGATCACGGAGGCGACGAGCACCAGCGCGAGGGAGTCCATCGCGTTCTCCCACTGGTCGACCCCCACGATCAGCAGGAGCCCCACGGCGGTGCCGGCCGCGAAGACCCAGCCGCGGACGGCGTAGGCCAGTACGGCGAGGAAGGCGACGATCACCCAGAAGGGCGGTGTCGCGAGGACGAGGTCGACGCCGGAGTAGAGGGCGCCGAAGACGGTGCGCAGCAGGTCGAAGACCGGCTGGAAGGTCTGCGTGAGGACGTCGACGGCACCCTCGGCGAGGGCGCCGAGCGGGAGGCGGAATCCGAGATCGGTCATCGTGCACCTCCGTCCGCCGCGAGGACGGCGTCGTCGACGGGGCCTCCGGTCGCGTGCAGGGTCGCGGTGACGACCTCGGTCGAGACGGTGGCGGGCGGCTCGATCACCGGGTGCTCGCCGGTGCGGGCGGGCACGTTGCCGAGCGCCGCGAGCAGGGTCACCCGCGGGATCGCTCCGAGCAGACGCCCGTCGGCGTCGACCACGGCGACCGGCAGCGCCGACTCGACGGCGGGCTCGATGACCTCGCTGAGGGCGGTGTCCGGACCGACGGTGACGACGTCGGAGGTGAGGACCGCCGAGAGGTCGCCGGTGCTCCGGCGCACCTGCTCGATCACGTCGCGGTCGCGGACCGTGCCCAGCAGGCGTCGTCCGCCGCCGACCACGAACGCGGCCGAGGTCTGCAGGTCGCGCATGCTCCTCAGCGCGGCGCGGGGACCGGCCGCGAGGGTGACCACGGAGCGGGCGGGCTCCATCACGGCGGAGGCGGTGAGCACGCGGGCGCGGTCGACGTCCTGCACGAACTGGGCGACGTAGTCGTTCGCCGGGTCGGTGAGGATCTCCTCCGGGGTGCCGATCTGGACGATGCGGCCGTCGCGCATCACCGCGATGCGGTCGCCGAGGAACATGGCCTCGTTGAGGTCGTGCGTGATGAAGACGATGGTCTTGCCGAGCTCGTGCTGCAGCTCGATCAGCTGCTCCTGCATCTCGCGGCGGATCAGCGGGTCGAGCGCCGAGAACGCCTCGTCCATCAGCACGATGTCGGTGTCGGCGGCGAGCGCCCGGGCGAGGCCGACGCGCTGGCGCATGCCGCCGGAGAGCTCGTCGGGCATCTTCTCGTGCCAGCCGGCGAGACCGGCGCGCTCGACCGCGAGCATCGCCCGCTCGCGGCGCTCGGCCGCGGGGACGCCCTGGATCTCGAGCGGGTACGCGACGTTGTCGAGCACGGTGCGGTGCGGGAGGAGCGCGAAGTGCTGGAACACCATCGACACCGACGAGCGGCGCACGCGGCGCAGCTCCGCCTCGGAGACGCCGGTGATGGTGGAGCCCTCGATCAGGACCTCGCCCGCGGAGGGCTCCTGGAGCCCGTTCAGCATGCGGATGAGGGTGGACTTCCCGGAGCCGGAGAGGCCCATCACGACGAAGATCTCGCCGCGGCGCACGGTGAAGGACGCGTCGATCACCGCGGCCGTGCCGAGTCCGGCGAGCTCGCCGCGGTCGGCGCCCTCGCCCAGTCGGCGGACGACCTCGTCGGGCTTCCGGCCGAACACCTTGAAGAGGTGGCGGGCCTCGAGAGCGGGGGTCGCGGGATCGGCGCCCGCCTCGCTCCGGGGCTCGCTGATGATCTGCTGGTTCTGGTGCACGTACACTCCGTCGGCGCGCAGGGACGACGCCCTGCGCTCATCTCGTGGTGCCGGGTCGGGAGCGTGGGACAGCCGTGCGTCGAGCCTCCGCGTGCGTCCCGCCGCTCAGCGCGGCAGGGGGTGGAGGCGAGAGCGTCCGAGGCGGCCTCGGGGCCGCCTCCACTCCCGTTGACCGTACGATCGCGGCGCGTCCTGGGGGACGCCGTGCGAGCGCGGACCGGTTCATCGGGGCCCGTGAGGACCGCCGACCACGGTAGCCGCGGAGCCGCCGAGGGGCAAACGTCGGACAATTGCAGGGGCCGGTCCAGGGGTGGTGATGAACCGATCGGCGCGAGCGAATGTGCTGGTCGGAGCTGGTTTCCGGAGTGTTGCGCGATCGTTACCGTGATGGCGCGGTCGGCGGCGCTCGTTCCGGCCGGTCTCCATCCGCCGCCGCGCGGCTGCTCGACCGGCGAGGAGGCCCTGTCGCTCAGACGGTGGTCTCGCCCGCCGGGCCCGAGGGGGCCGCCGCGCCGACTCCGCTGACGGGCTCGCCCTGCCAGGACACGAGCGTCCACGCGTCGCCCGAGCCCTCGAGGACGACGACGCCGGTGTTGTCGAGCAGGTGGTCGGCGATGAAGCGCGCATCGAGGTCGAGGGAGCGCAGACCCGCCCAGCAGCGGATGGCCGCGCCGTGACTGACCAGCGCGACGACCTCGTGCCCGAGCGCCTCCGCCTCCGCCACCACCGCGTCGTAGCGCGCCGCGAACTCGTCGCCCGTCTCGCCGCCCGCCAGCCGGATCGACGTCTCGCCGCCGGCCCAGCGGAAGACCGTGCCCATGTACTCCTCGACCGCCGCGTCGTCGCCGCGCATCTCGAGCCCCGCGGCCGCGACCTCGCGGATGCCGTCGCGCTCGATCGGCTCGAGCCCGAGCGCCGCGGCGAGAGGGGCGGCCGTCTCGTGGGTGCGGACCATCGTCGAGACGAGCAGCGCGCCGATCCCCTCGCCGGCGAGCCGACCGGGCAGCGCCGCGGCCTGGGTGCGGCCGAGGTCGGTGAGCCCGGGTCCGGGGATGCGGGTGTCGAGGAGCCCGGCGACGTTGGAGGGGGTCTGGCCGTGGCGGATCAGGAGGAGGCGCATCCGCCCACGCTAACCGCGGAGGCTGGGCTTCCGGGGCGCGCGGTCGCGCTCGCTCCCGCTGTTGTGCGGCGAGTGCGGCGCTGTCACGATGTGCGGGGACGCTCCCGGACCGGGAGCCGCAGACGGACGGGACGGGCGGACATGGCCTCCGAAGACGGTTTCTCGAAGGACGAGCGCGCGGCGATGAAGCAGCGTGCGGCCGAGCTGCGGGCGGAGGCGAAGCGGCAGAAGAGCGCCGACAAGGCCGACGCCGACCGCAGGGACGCGGAGGCCGCGATCGCCGCGATGACCGACGAGGAGCGGCCGATCGCCCAGATGCTCCACGAGGTCGTCGGCGAGACCGCCCCCGATCTCCTCCCGAAGACCTGGTACGGCTTCCCCGCCTACGCGCGCTCGGACGGCAAGGCGATCGTCTTCTTCCAGCCCGGCGCGAAGTTCGGCACGCGCTACTCGACCCTCGGCTTCCAGGACGGCGCCCAGCTCGACGACGGCACGATCTGGCCGACCGCCTACGCGCTCGTCTCCGCCGACGCCGAGACGCGCGCCGCCGTCACCGAGCTGGTCCGCCGCGCGGCCGGGGCCTGACCCCGTGGCGCACGTCTACGACGAGATCGACGAGAGCCTCGCCTCCTGGATCCACGAGCAGCCGATGTGGTTCGTCGCCACCGCGCCCCTCGCCGCGGACGGGCACGTCAACATGTCGCCGCGCGGCCACGACTCGTTCTCGATCCTGGGCCCGCGGCGAGTCGGCTGGGTCGACTACACGGGCAGCGGAGTCGAGACGATCGCGCACCTGCGCGAGAACGGGCGCGTGTGCCTGATGTTCGCGTCGTTCGGACCGCGTCCGCGCGTCGTCCGCCTGCACGGCACCGGCTCCGTGCACCTGCCCGGTTCGGAGGCGTTCGCCGAGGTCGCGGAGCAGCACCCCGATCACCCGAGCACCCGCGCGGTCGTCACCGTCGAGCTCACCCGCATCAGCGACGCGTGCGGCTGGGGCGTGCCGGTGATGGAGCCGGTCGGCGAGCGCGACCTGCTCCTCCTCCAGGCCGAGAAGAAGGGCCCCGACGGCATGGCCGAGTACCGCGCCACGCGGAACGCGGTCAGCATCGACGGGCTGCCGGGCTACCCGCTGGACTGAGCGGGCGGGAAGCGGCCGCAGCGCGGCGCGCACGAGCACGCCGACCGGCTCGAGCAGGGTCTCAGTGATGACGGCGAGCGGGTTCGACCCGGTCGGGCGGGAGTCGACGGAGAACCGAGCCGTCGGCACTCCCGCAGCAGACAGGACGTCCTCGGGGAGCAGCTCTGCCGGTCGCTGGATCCCTTCGGCAGCCTCTTCTCGGCGATGCGAGGACCGCCTGACGACGCGCCGTCGACCGGACCGTCGCGGTCCGTGACACGGCGGGTCGCGACGGGTCCTGGAGGAGAAGGCGCTGACCCTACTGGCCCGCGCCGGCGGGTCCCTCGCCGACCGTGCGCCGGGCGATCAGCCATCCCTGACTGGTGGGGCGCAGCAGTTGCGTGATGGAGGCCACCGCCCACACCTCCGGGTGCGCCGGAGTGCCGCGGGCGAGAGAGAGGGTCGAGTGCGCGGACGCGCCCTCGACGTCGTCCGGCGTCACCGTGATGCCGCTCGTCAGGTGCAGAGTCCCGGACGGTTCGGCCGCCCAGATCCTCGTGACGGCCGCCCGGACCGCGTCGTGGCCGGACGCCTCTCCCTGAGCTCCGTCGAGGACCATGTCCTCGGTGGTCAGCGCCAGGTAGCCGTCGACGTCGCGAGCCGTCGCGAGCTCATCGGCTCGGCGGACGACCGCAGCGAGCTGCCGCCGGTCGTCGTCGGACAGGTCGGTCACGCTGAGGGCCCGCCGGGGCGCAGCCATCCGCTGATCTGCGCGACTCTGTCGGGCGAGAAGACCCGCTTCGGGACTCGGCCCTGAACAGCCTTCGCGGGGACGGACGAGTAGGCCGAGCCGGTCTGGTCGGCGTACTGCGCCACCCGGAAGCTCACGGCGAGGCTGCACAGCGCGTAGGCCTCGCTCTCGCTGAGGCCCGACGCCGCGTGCAGCCAGGTGATGAGACCGCGGAGGCATTCCACCAGGGCGTCGTCGAGGTTGTCGCTGAACCCGAAGCCGATCCACTCCGTCGTCGTCTCGACCAGTGGTCCGGCCAGCGGCACTGCCCTGTGGAGGTCGTAGCGGATGACGAGTTCCTCGGCGGCCGTCTCGATGGCCGTCTGGTCGACGACTCCGTCGCCCTGAACGGCGTGGATGTCGCCGAACCAGACCCGACCACCGGGAGTGAACACCGGGAGGAAGACCGAGCTGCCGACTGTCAGCGCGTTGACGACGAGGTTGCCGCCGTAGGGGCCCGAGAGGATGGCGCTGGTGGGTTCCTCGACCGCCGGCTCGGTGCCGATGACCCCGATGAACGGATCGAGGTCGAACTCCACACCGGGGACGAATTCCGCGCGCCGGCGGTCGTCGTCGAAGCGGAAGTAGTGCAGGTACGGCTCAGAGAAGTCGTGAGGCAGCGCGCCGACTCCGAGAGGGAAGCTGTTCCACCCCCAGTCGAGTGTGCGCAGCGTCTCGATGGTGCACTCGATGACATCGCCAGGGGCGGCACCGGTGACCTCGACAGGTCCGAGCATCGAGTACGGGCCCTGCGGGTACTTGTGGCGAAGCGGCTCCCGTTCGGCGAACGTCATCCCGAAGACCGCTTCGTTGCCCCAGTGCGTCCAGGTCGCGGGGAAGGACACCCGATCGCCGGAGTCGATGGATGCGACCGGCGGCGCGGTCGGGTCGAGGTAACCCGAGCGGACCGTGCTCGCGGTCGATGGCACGGAGTGGGTTTCGGGCATTTCCTACCTCCGAGAAGTCGAGGGTCCCACTCTGCTCGGGGACGACGGCGTTCGCCTTCGTCATTCGTCGAGTCCTCGACTGCTGACCGCCGCACAGCGCGACGGGACCGGTTCGCGGAAGCACCCACGAGGACGCTTCGCATACGTCCCCAGGGGATGTACTCCTGGGACCAGTAGTCGGCCCGGATCTTCAGGAGGGGCCCCTCGACGGTGGAAGCCACCGAGATGGAGCGAGGGTCCCGGAGGGTTCCCGCGATGCGTGTCTGCGGGGTCCTTTCGAGCTCGCTCGACAACTGCTCGGGAGTGATTCGCGTCGGGAGGGACGACCGCGAGCAGCCGCCGGCATCCACCGGAGGCGCATTCGACGGTCCCGCTGACGAGCTCGCTCCCCTGTGGACGGTCGATGGCCGAGGCCGCCGACCGCGCTGGTGAGGCTCATCCATGGGTCTGGACGAGAGCGAGCTCCGGGGAGCTCCGGCCGATCCCAGGAGGGGCGGACGTGGAGCGCGACTGAGGCCTGCTCGATCGACGGTCGGATCGGACGGCGTCCACACCATCGGCCCCGCAGAGATCCCCTGGCCGATCCGCCCGCCGCTACCCCCGCTCGTCGACGGCCCGGATCGAGAACAGCTCCTGCGGGGTGCAGTCGAGCGCGTCGCAGATGAGCGTCAGCGTCGTGAAGCGGATCGCGCGGGCGCGGTTGTTCTTGAGGATGGAGAGGTTCGCCATCGTGATGCCGGTGCGGGCAGAGAGGGCGGTGAGGGTCACGCCGCGGTCGGCCAGCACTGCTCCGAGGTGGCAGTCGATCCGGTGCCTCTCGTCGTCGGCGGGCTCAGACAACGCCGTCGACGTCCCGTTCGAGCTTCGCGCCGGCGCGGAACGCCGCCGTCAGGGCGAGGGCCACCACTCCGGCGAGCAGGACGGGGACGGGCCACTGCGGCAGGTTCGTCCCGATGGCCTGGTAGTCGCCGCCGAGGAAGGCGTCGCGCTGCTCGTCGGTCACCCGGCCGGCGGCGAAGAGCAGGCCGATGCCGGAGCTGAGGTACAGGCCGGCCGCGGTGTCGGCGAGGCCCTGCGCCACTCCTCCGATCAGCAGGGCGAGGCTCAGACGGCGCCAGTTCGCGAGGACGAAGGGGTCGAACGGGCGTCCGGCCGCGATGCCGCGGAGGACCCGCAGGAGGAAGACCGTGGCGAGGACGATCGTGACCGCCTGGAGGAGGCTCGGCAGCGCACCGAGCAGGCGGAGGGAGAGGGCGGCGTCGGCGAGCGTGGGCGCGGTGCCCTCGCGCGGCTCGGCCTGCAGCAGCTGCGGGAGGCTCCGGAGCGGGAGGCGGCCGTCCGCTCCCCCGAAGACCAGCAGGGTGCGCCCGGTGGTGACGGTCCAGGTCTGCAGGAGCGCGGTGAGCACGGAGAAGACCGCGACGATGAGCAGGACCGCCCTGGCCACCCGGAACACGCGCGGACGCTCCCGGACCGGTCCGCTGGGGATGACACTCGTCATGGCATGCTCCTTATCGATCGTCGATGTTATCGAGTATCGATACTACGCACGCCGGTCCGGCGATGTCGACCCGCGGCGCCCGCCGACCACGGAGACGGCGGGAGGGGTGGTTGCCCGGGGCGAGGAGCCCGATCTAGCGTGGAGGGATGTCGGATGCGAGGGAGCGCGCCGCCCGGTACCGGGCCGGCGCCGCGGGCGAGGAGGAGGCGGAGCAGCCCGCCCTGCCGGAGGATCCGCTCGAGCGGGCCGCGTTCGTCGAGACGGCGATCCAGCTCGCGATCCGCCGCGGCGACTTCGACGACCTGCCGGGATCGGGGAAGCCGCTTCCGGACCTGGGCGCGGCCCACGACCCGGACTGGTGGATCCGCCGCAAGATCGAGCGCGAGAACCTCACCGGGATCGGCCCGGCCGCCTTCCTCCTCCGCGCCGAGGACCGCGCGCTCGACGAGCGCCTCGACCGCTTGCACCGCGAGGAGGAGGTGCGCGCCGAGCTCGCCGACTTCAACACGCGGGTGATCGAGGCGCGCCGCCAGCTGCTGGGTGGGCCGCCCGTCGTCACCCCGCTCCGGGACGTCGACGAGGAGGTCGCCGCCTGGTCGCAGCGGCGCGCCGATCGCGCCGCCGAGGCCGAGGCCCGGGCGGCCGCCGAGCCGGAGCGGTCCCGCCGCTGGTGGTCGCGGCGGCGCTGACGTCCCCGGAAACCGGACAGACCTGCCCCTCCCACTGGGGTCCCGCCCCGGGAAACCGGGCGGGAGCGCGCCTCCGAATCATGCGTACACATCAAGTCGACCGGAGTCCGCATGCTCACCGCCACCACCCCCGCACGCCTCCCGAGGGCCCACCCCTCGACCCTCGCCGCGCCGCCGCTCGCACTGCTCGAACCCGACTCGGACCGGATGCTCGTCATCCGCGCCGCGGAGGGCGACGACCGCGCGTTCGCCACCATCGTCCGCCGCTACACCGGGCTGCTCCGCGCGACGGCCGCCCGCACCCTCCGCAGCAGCGCCGACGTCGACGACGTGGTGCAGGAGACGTTCCTCGCGGCGTGGACCCACGTGGACAGCGTGATCGACGGCGAGACCATCGCCGGCTGGCTCGTCACGACCGCCCGCCGCCGCAGCGTCGACCGGCTCCGCTCCAGCGTCTCGCGGCTGCGAGCCGAGCTGGACGACGAGTTCCCCGCCTCCGCTGCCGACGACCCGGAGCACGCCGCGCACTGCGGATCGCTCGCCGCCGACGCCAACCGGGTGCTCGCCGCGATGCCCCCGGCCCAGCGCCGCTGCTGGGAGCTGCGCCAGCTGGAGCAGTGCAGCTACGACGCGATCGCGCACGAGCTGGGGCTCACGACCTCGACCGTCCGCGGACTGCTCGCCCGCGCCCGCGGGACCCTCCGCACGGAGCTCGCCCACTGGCGCTGATCCGCGCTGCGGATCTCGGCGCAGGCGACCAGACGGGGGCCTTCAGCGGAGGAGGACCGGCCCCTCGCCGATCCGCACCCGGAACAGCGAGTACGGGTACGTCCGCAGATCCGTGCCGCCCTGGTAGTCGGCCTGGCGGTGCAGCTGGTTCGCGGTGACGTACAGGTGCTCGTCCGTCGCGATCGACATCGTGTCCGGCCAGAGCAGCCGCTCGTCGTGCACGATCGTCTCCATCGTGCCGTCGGTGCGACGGCGGACGATCGCGTTGTTCTCGTAGCTCGTGGCGTAGAAGCGGCCCAGCGCATCCGTCTCGAGGCCGTCCGCTCCCCCGCCCTTGTCGCCCTCGTCGACGACGGTCGCCGCGACGTCCTCGTCCGGCACCGACCGGTCGACCAGGGCCGCCGTCGCCACGCTGAACCAGCGGCGGGAGGCGAGCGGGCAGTACCAGAGGCGCTCGCCGTCGGCCGAGATCGCGATGCCGTCGGCGCCCATCGTCACCGGCTGAGGGTCGCCGTCGGCCGGGCGCTTCATCAGCACGCGGCCCTCGGCCATCGGCACGAGCTCCGGAGGAGTGAGCGCCTTCGTGCTCGGGTGGTCGTGCAGGCGGCGCCAGGCGGTCCCCGTCCCGAGGTCGACGACGATGATCCCGTTCGGGCCGGAGTCGGCCGAGTCGGTGATGTAGGCGATGCCGCGCCGCAGATCGAAGCGCACGTCGTTGAGGTAGGTGGTCGGCAGGGCGACGTCCGGCTCGAGGAGGATCACCTGCTCGACGGTGTCGGTCGCCAGGTCGACGCGGACGAGCTTGGGGCCGCCCTTCTTCGTCGGCTCGAACATCGGGCTGCCGGTGTCGAGGATCCAGAGCCGGTCGGCCGGATCGACGACGATGCTCTGCACCGAGACGAGGGCGCCGGCGTCGTCGATTCCCGACGGCGTGTTCCAGGCCTCGTCCGGGTAGGGCACCGCCGCTCCGTCGACTAGCTCCACGACCGTGGCCGGGACCTCGTCCCCCCACTTGGGGAAGTTCACGAAGATCCGCCCGGTGTGCGAGACGCTGACGCCGGTGGGCATCGGCCCGCTGGTGAAGGCGTGCACGAGCTCCAGCTCGCCGAGCGGCTCGTCGACCGGGCGCGTGCCGCGGGTCTCGTCGGTCGGTCCCCAGAATCCCATGGTGCTCTCGCTGTCCTCCCGCCGGCGCGGGCTCGTGGCGGTCTCGGTGCCGGTCGGGTGCGGAGTCGGTGCCCGCCGCGACCGGTGCTCCTCATCCTGCGCGTCGGCGCCGGTCGGCGGGGAGGAGGTGGCGGAGGAGGCGGCGAGCGCCTAGCATCCGGCCGCCGCGGGCGACCCCGGAGCCGCGACCGAGGAGGCGGAGGAGGGCCGGCCCGCGTCCGACTTCGGCACGGCCTTCACGAAGGGGCTCAGCATCGAGACGGGGCAGTGCCCGGTGGAGCGGGTCGCCTCGGCGGCCGCTCCCGCCGCCCGCAGTGCACCGCCCCCCGCCGTCGCGCTCACCCGCTGGTCGGCGGGTCGACGGACCGCTGATCCGCCGGCCGTCCGCTTCCGGACATGACCGCTAGAGGGCGTTGCCACTGCGGCCGCTCACCTGCCACGGTCGCAGAGCGACCGACGACGGTCCACCGATCAGAAGGACCGAGGCCCGCACATGGACGACTCCTCTTCGACCGAGACCAGCACGAGCGAGATGACGCCCGAGGTGCTGGCCGCGTTCAGCGACGCCTGGACCCGCCACGACCTCGAAGCGCTGATGAGTCACATGACCGACGACTGCGTGTACGGTGCGTCCGTCGGCCCCGAGCCCGGCCGCACCTGGACGGGGAAGGAACAGGTCCGCGAGGGATTCGCGCTCATGCTCGCCTTCGACACCGGACAGGAGCGGCACGAGGAGGGGGCTCCCCTCATCGCCGGGACGCGCGGCGCGGCCACCTGGTCCTTCACCGGGACCGGCCCCGACGGCCGACCCCAGGTCACGCGGGGCTGCGACATCTACGAGTTCCGCGGCGGGAGGATCGCCCGCAAGGACGCGTTCCGGAAGGTCTACCGGGCGGACGAGGAGTAGTCCGCGCCGGCCTCCCTCGCGCAGCGGAGCCGGAGCGGCGTCCTCGTACCGGGTGGCCCCGCACCTGCCCGGGGAGCTGATCGCATGGCTGGCCACGTCGGCGGGCAGCTGGGTCGTCGGGCAGGTGCTCACGACCGACGGCGGGTTCAGCCTGTGACCGGAGCGGCGGCGCAGCGGCTCCGGACCTAGTCGGAGGCGACGGCCCGCACGATGGTGCGGGCGACCTCGAGCACCTCGCGCTCGTGGCTCAGGTGCACCTCGTGCACCGCTCCGGGCCAGGACAGCAGCGGCGCGTCCAGGGCGGCGGCGACGCGCCGATGCGCGCGATGCAGGGAGGACCCGGGCCTGCGGTCCGCGGTCACCACGGCCGCGGGGACCGCGGGCAGCTGAGACTCGTCGAAGCCCCGCGCCACCTGCTCCAGACCGGCGGCGGCGGAGGCGAGCCCCGGCAGGTCGACGTCCGCCATCGCGAGAGCGGCCGCGCGCGCGGCCGGGCTCATCGCGTGGCGCCTCGCCGACCGGGCGGCGCTCGTGCGCAGCAGCGCGGACAGCGCTCGGCCGAGCCCCGGCAGTCTCGAGAGCGCCGCCGTCGCCCGGGCCGTCCGCTCCACCTGACGCGCCAGTGCCGTGTCGTTGACGGGCGTCGGGTCGAGGAGCACCAGTCCCGCGACGTCCTCGGGATGATCGCGAGCGAGCAGCATCGCGACGGCACCGCCGAGGCTCTGGCCGATCACGACGACGGGACCTGTCCCGAGGCCGGCCAGCACGGCGTGGACGGCGTCGGCGGCGTCGGTCAGTCCGCCGGCGACCTCCGACCCCGCTGTGCCCGGTCTGTCGTAGAGGACCAGCCGGCAGCCCGGATCGACGATCAGGCCCTCGACCAGCCCGGGGAAGAACCCGTCGACGGCCTCGCCCCCGCCCGGCAGGAGGAGCACGGCCTGCCCGGACTCACCCCGCACCTGCAGCATCCGGCGAGCCTAGCCGGGGAGCCGTCCGCCGACGACGACCGGCGGGGCCGGGCCCGGGGATGATGGGCGCATGGGAACTCGTGGGGCCGGAGTGCTGTGGGTGGTGAGCGCGCTCGCCTACGTCGGAGCGGAGGCGGTCACCGCGTCCGCGTTCCCGGGCTACAGCTACGCACGGAACTACATCAGCGATCTCGGCGTGCCCGAGGTGGGCGTGTTCCAGGGGCGCGCGATCGACTCGCCGCTGCACGCGGTGATGAACGCCGGATTCCTCCTGCAGGGGGCGCTCTACCTCGCCGCCGCCGTCACGACCGTGCGGGCGGCGCGGGGCGGATCGCGGGGGCTGTTCCTCTCCCTCGCCGTGGTCTACGCCGTGGGCATCGCCGTGGTGGGCCTCGTGCACGGGAGCAGCGCCAGTGCGCAGAACGGGATCGGCGGCCTGCACGTGGTCGGCGCCGCGATGGCGATCGTCGGCGGCAACGCGGCCTCGATCGTCGCCGGTGCCGCGGCCCGGCGCGGCCGCGCCCCGTGGGCGCTCGAGACGGTCGGGATCGTGCTCGGTGCGGCCGGCCTGCTCGCGCTGCTGATGCTGCAGGTCGACACCCGCGTGCCCAGCGTCGACCTGCTGCCCGACGGCGTCTGGGAGCGCGCCTCCGTCTACGCCGTCACGGCCTGGCAGCTCGCGACCGGCCTGCGGCTGCTCCGACGGCCGGAGGTGCCGCGGCAGCCGCGGCCTCCTCAGACCGCGGGCAGCGGCGCGCCGGTGCGCAGCGCCGTGCACCGGCTCTTCCAGCTCGGGATCCGGATCCCGGAGGCCCTCTCGGTCGTCGTGTTCGACGACAACCCGTGGAGCGAGCTGGTCACCCCGCCGCTCAGCGTCGTCCGCCAGCCGATCGACATGCTCGCCCGTCACAGCGTCGAGCTCGTCCTCGCCCGCATGCAGGGCCGCCTCCCCGAGGCCCCGCAGCACATCGAGGTGCAGGCCGACCTCGTCATCCGCTCCAGCTGCGCCGCACCCCCGCGGCGCTGATCCTCTCCCCCTCCGAAAGGCACGCCATGTCCGATCCCGTCGTCGTCACCGCGATCTTCACTCCCGCCGAGGGGCAGCGCGACGCGCTCGTCGCTGCCCTCTCCACCGCCATCGCGGAGGTGCACGAGGAGGAGGGCTGCGAGCTCTACGCGATCCACGACTCGCCCGACGGCACCATCGTCATGCTGGAGAAGTGGACGAGCGGCGACCTGCTCGACGCGCACGGCGCCGGCGAGCCGGTCGTCCGCCTCAACGCGGCGATCCGCGGACTCGTCGCCCATCCTCCCGTCGTGACGCGGCTCGTCCCGATCCCGGCCGGCACCTCGCAGCAGGGCGAGCTCTAGCACCCGGGGGCGGGGCCGCTCCGGATCCGGATCGCGCCTCCCGCCGGAAACGCGCGCGAAACAGCGGAGGCCTACGGTCGGGAGCGACCCCGCCGCCCCGGCCGCTCCCTGGAGGATCCGCATGCCCCGCCCCGCCTTCCCCGCCCCGCCCAGCGCCGAGCTGCACATCCACCTCGAGGGCACGATCGAGCCCGAGCACATCGTCGAGATGGCGCGCCGCAACGGGGTCGCCCTGCCCACCGAGGATCTCGACGCCCTCCGCGCGCGGTACTCCTTCACCGACCTCGCGTCGTTCCTGGAGCTGCACTACTCGAACCTCACCGTGCTGAAGACGGAGCGGGACTTCTTCGAGCTCGCGACCGGCTACCTCGACCGGGCGCAGAAGGCGAACGTCCGCCGCGCCGAGATCTTCTTCGACCCGCAGACGCACCTCGGCAACGGCGTCGCGCTCGACACCGTGATGAGCGGGATCACCCGTGCGCTCGGTCGGAGCGAGGAGACCCACGGGGTCTCGACGGACCTGATCATGTGCTTCCTCCGCGACCTGGGCGCCGACGCGGCCGACGAGATGCTGACGGCGATCCTCCCCTGGCGCGAGCACATCATCGGCGTCGGGCTCGACTCGAACGAGGTGGGCTTCGGCCCGGAGCTGTTCGTCGACGTCTACGCGCGCGCCGCGGCGGACGGACTGCGCCTGGTCGCGCACGCCGGCGAGGAGGCCGGGCCCGAGACGGTCGCGGCCACCGTCGAGCTGCTGAAGGTCGAGCGGATCGACCACGGGATCCGCGCGATGGAGGACCCGGAGGTCGTCGCGATGCTCCGCGAGCGCCGCATCCCGGTGACGGTGTGCCCGCTGTCGAACGTCGCCCTGCGCGCGGTGGACACGATGGCCGACCACCCGCTGCCCGCGATGCTCCGCGAGGGACTCGTCGTGACGGTCTCGAGCGACGATCCGCCCTACTTCGGCGGCTACGTGGATGAGAACTACCGCGCCCTGGTCGAGGAGCTGGGGATGGACGACGCGCAGCTCGAGCAGCTGGCGCTCAACTCCTTCGACGCGGCGTTCATCACGGAGGAGGACCGCGAGCGCTGGCAGGCGGAGGTGCGCGAGCACTTCGCGCGGTGAGCGCGCCACTGCCCGGAGAACGATCGTTCCCACCCTCCCCGCGCGCTGAGCCCTCGTTCCGCGGTCGCACGCCTCCGCGCCCGCCCTACGCTGGCCGGATGACGCGATCCGACGGCACGCGATGAGCTGGGTGCTCCTCACCGGCGCGATCCTCACCGAGGTGACGGCGTCGCTCGCCCTCCAGGCCGCCATCGAGTCGCCGGGCTGGTACGCCCTCGTGGTGGCGGGCTACCTGGCGGCGTTCGTCCTCCTCAGCCGGGTGCTCAAAGCCGGCATGCCGATCGGAGTCGCCTACGGCGTGTGGGGCGCATGCGGAGTCGCGCTGACGGCGGTCCTCGCGGCCGTGCTCTTCGGGCAGCCGCTGACGGGCGTGATGACGATCGGGCTGGTGCTGATCATCGCGGGCGTGCTGCTGGTCGAGATCGGCTCGCAGCGAGCGCAGGCCGCGCGCCGGGCGGTGCGCTGATGGCCTGGCTGCTGCTCTCGGGCGCGATCCTCACCGAGGTCGCCGCGACGATGAGCCTCAAGCCCGCGACGGACGGCCGGAAGCGCTGGTACGTCGTGGTCGGAGTCGGCTACGTCGTCGCGTTCACGCTGCTGGCCGGGGCGCTCGCGCAGGGCATGCCGATCGGGGTGGCCTACGGGATCTGGGCGGCGGTCGGAGTCGCGCTGACGGCAGTGCTCGGCCGCTGGCTGTTCCAGGACCCGCTGACCTGGACGATGCTCGGCGGGATCGGCCTGATCATCGCCGGCGTGCTGCTGGTGGAGCTCGGGCACTGACCGGCCGGCTGTCGTCGCGGCGGGAGCGCGCCTCCTCAGCCGTCGTCGCGGCGGTAGCGCGACGGAGTCACCGGTTGTCGCGGCGGTACCGCGCCTCGCGGCCGGCGATGTGGAGGCCGAGCCCGGTGACCGCGACTGCGAAGGCGACCAGCACGCCGATGAACGCGATCTCGTCGCCCGCTCCGACCGCCACGGCCGCGGCGGCGAGCCCGATCAGCGCGAGGGCGAGCACCACGGCGCCGACGGTCTCGAGAGGACTCCAGGCGGTCATGGCTCCAGCGTGCGCTCGGAGCGGCGCGCGGGCAAGGGGCGGCAGGCGAACAGGACATGACGTCCCGCCGACCGCGGAGGTCCGCGCGGGTCCCAGCACACGACCCGTCCGCCCGGACGTCGGCCGACCGGGTGCTGCGGATCGCGGAGCTCGTCCGAGGCGGTCCGCGGTGCGAGCCCGCTCCGTCCGTCCCCGCCGGAACGCCCCCGCCCCTTGCCCGCGCGCCGCTCCGAGCGCACGCTGGAGCCATGACCGCCTGGAGTCCTCTCGAGACCGTCGGC
>NZ_PSWK01000030.1:0-38578 GCF_002932735.1 Rathayibacter sp. AY1B7 | reverse complement strand
ACGGTGACGGTGTTGCCGAGCACGCTCGAGACGGTGTTCGTGAGCACGTTGGCCACGCCGCCCACGTCGCGGCAGGCGGCGGGATGCGCGGAGGGGCGCGCGGCGGGAGGATCTCGAGCAGCGATCCGGACAGCCAGCGGGAGATCAACGCGGCGGCTCCGAAGGTCGACGACCTGCTCCGGCGCATCGCGGGACTCTTCCGCGACCACCGCCCCAAGCTCACGCTCACCGTGATCCTCGTTCTCGTCGGCGCCGCCCTCACGGTTGTGCCGCCGCTCCTCACCCAGCTGGCCTTCGACCGCGGGCTCTTCCCGCCCGGCGGACGCCCGAACCTCCCAGTGCTGCTCGAGCTGGTCGGCGTCATGGTGCTGGTCTGGGCGTTCTCGGCGATCCTCGGCGTCTGGCAGACCTACCTCACCGCGACCGTCGGCAACACGGTCATGGGGGAGCTGCGCATCCGCCTCTTCCGCCACCTGCAGGCGATGGAGCTCGGCTTCTTCACCCGCACCCGCACCGGCGTCATCCAGTCGCGCCTCGCC
Organism: Rathayibacter sp. AY1B7; assembly: GCF_002932735.1. Lineage (NCBI taxonomy): Bacteria > Bacillati > Actinomycetota > Actinomycetes > Micrococcales > Microbacteriaceae > Rathayibacter > Rathayibacter sp. AY1B7. Next base: position 38,039 of record NZ_PSWK01000030.1, on the reverse strand, counting down.
AACGACGTGGGCGGCGTGGCCAACGTGCTCACGAACACCGTCTCGAGCGTGCTCGGCAACACCGTCACCGTGATCGCGGCCGTCGTCGCGATGCTCCTGCTCTCGTGGCAGATGACGATCGTCGCCCTCGTCCTCACTCCGGTGCTCGTCGTGGCACAGCGCCGCGTCGGCCAGGTGAGGGCGCGCATCGCGACGAAGACGCAGGAGTCGCTGTCCGAGATGACCGCGATCACCCAGGAGACCCTGAGCGTCTCGGGCATCCTCCTGGCCAAGAGCTTCGGCCGCCAGGAGTCGGAGGTGACGCGCTACGCCGACGAGAACGGCCGCCAGATCGAGCTCCAGGTGCGGCAGCAGATGTCCGGCCAGTGGTTCTTCGCGATGGTGCAGATCTTCCTCTCCGTCATCCCCGTGATCGTGTACCTCGTGGCCGCCTGGCTGATCCTCGGCGGCACCACCGTCACCGCCGGGACCGTCGTGGCCTTCACCACCGTGCAGGCGCGCCTGATGTGGCCGCTCCTGGGCCTGATGCGCGTCGCGCTCGACCTGCAGACGGCCGGAGCGCTGTTCGCCCGCATCTTCGAGTACCTGGACCTGCGCCCGGCGATCACGGACCGGGCCGATGCACGCGAGGTCTCGGGCGAGCTCGGCCGGGTCGAGCTCGACGACGTCGTGTTCCGCTACCCCGACCAGGCGGAGGACGCGCGCCCGACGCTCGACCACGTCTCGGTCGCGATCGAGCCGGGCCAGTTCGTGGCCTTCGTCGGTCCCTCCGGCGCGGGCAAGACCACCATCTCCTACCTCGTCCCGCGCCTCTACGACGTGGCCGGGGGAGCGGTGCGCTTCGCCGGCACCGACGTGCGCGAGCTGCGGCAGGAGTCGCTCGTCTCGCACATCGGCATCGTCAGCCAGGAGACCTACCTCTTCCACGCGACGATCGGCGACAACCTCCGCTACGCCCGCCCGGACGCGACGCAGGAGGAGCTGGAGGCGGCCGCCCGCGCCGCGAACATCCACGCGACGATCACGTCGTTCCCCGACGGCTACGACACGCTGGTCGGCGAGCGCGGCTACCGGCTCTCCGGAGGCGAGAAGCAGCGGCTCGCGATCGCGCGCGTCCTGTTGAAGGACCCGGCGGTCCTCATCCTCGACGAGGCGACCAGCGCCCTCGACACCGTCTCGGAGCGGATCGTCCAGACCGCGCTCGACGACGCCGCCCGCGGCCGCACCACCATCGCGATCGCCCACCGGCTCTCGACCATCGTGTCGGCCGACGTCATCCACGTCGTCGAGGGCGGCCGGATCGTCGAATCGGGCACCCACCGCGAGCTGCTCGGCCTCGGCGGACTCTACGCCTCGCTCTACGCGCAGCAGACGGAGTCGGCCCTCCAGGGCTGAGCCGCGGATCGGCGGCCGGACTTCGCGGGGCTACTCGCAGCCGACGCCGTCTCCGTCGCGGTCGAGCTTGCGGCTGTAGCCGGCGTCACCCGTGCGGATCGGCGCGGCCCCGGCGGCACGGACGGCGTCGCAGTTGGCGTAGAACGCCGCTCCTGCTCCTCCGGTCGAGGCGGCTGCCGGCGCTGCTGCGGCGGGGGCCGCGGCGGGAGCGACCTCGGCGACCGCGACCGGGGCGGCGGCGGCAGCTGCGGTGGCGGCGGCCTCGAGTTCGGCGATCCGGGCGTCGCGGCTCGCCAGCGTCGTGGTCGAGGTGGCGGCGTCGGCCGTCATCGTGTCGATCCGCTGCTGAAGTCCTGCGGCTGACGCCTCGGCGGCGCTCCGCTCGGCTTCGGCCCCGGCGCGCGCCTCGGTCTGCTCGTCGAGCGAGTCCTCGGCCGTGCTCAGCTGCTGCTGCACGGCCGCGAGCCGCTCCTCCAGTTCGGTCTTGTCGGAGGCGCCGCCCGCGCCGCCGAGGGCGGTTCCGACCACGAGGGCTCCGACGGACGCCCAGACCAGTGCGACGAGCGGGACGCGACGGCGACGGCGGTCCTGCTTCCGCCCCCTGTCCTTCGTCGACGGGAGCGGCGGAGGCCAGACGGTCGCGGACGGGCTGGGATCGGTCATGTGCTGCTCCTCGCGGCGGTCTCGCGCCCTGATGATCGGGGCGCCGGGAGCATCCAACCGGCATCTGTCGGTCGGGGCAAGGCGATTCCACTCAGTGCACGTGCAGCCGGCCGGAGCGAAGGGTGGTCGTCGTGCGCGATGCCTGAGGAGAGGCCTCCACCGCGGCGGCGGCACGCGCCCTCCATCGGCTCCGGCTCCGGCTCCGTGCACGGCGTCGGCGGAGAGCACGTGCCACTCCCCGGTGGGGGAGGCGCACCAGTCTCAGCCGATGTCGTGCGCGCCGGAGGCGGTCACTCCGCCGGCCGGTCCTCGAGCATCTGCTCCATCAGCGAGATCTCGGCCTCCTGGGCCTTCACGACGGAGGAGGCGAAGTCGGTGGCGACCGTCACGCGGCTCCGGGCGAGCAGCGCCTCGGCCATGTCGATCGCGCCGCGGTGGTGGGCGATCATCAGCTCGAGGAACATCCGGTCGAAGTCGCGGCCCGACGCGCTGCTGAGGGCCGTGATCTGGTCCGGTGTCGCGAGACCGGGCATGCTCGCCGGCACGACGCCGTCCTCGGTCCCCATCCCCATCGACGAGTGCTCGTCGGCGGCTCCGGCCAGGGTCGGCCGGCCCATCCAGGTCATCGAGGGCTCCGGAGCAGCCTGCGGCAGGCCCCACGAGTTCAGCCAGCCGAAGAGCTGCCCGGCCTGCTGCTGCTGGGTGAGCAGGATGTCCTTCGAGACGGTGAGGACCTCGTCGTCGGCGCTGCGCTCGCGGGCGATCATCGCCAGCTCGGCGCCCTGCAGGTGGTGCACCTGCATGTCGCGCGCGAAGCCCGCTTCGGCGCTGGCGCTCGAGGGCGTCGCCGCGGAGGCGAACGGGGCGAGCGCGCCGAAGAGGTAGCCGCCGGCCGCCCCGAGGAGGAGCGCGACCACGGCGACCGCGGCGACGAGGATCCGGCCCCTACTGCTTGCCGGACGCATCGATCCCTCCGGTGCAGGGGGCGCCGGGCTCCGGAGCGCTCGAGGACTGCCAGAAGCGCTCGACGAAGGCGTCGATGCGGGGGTCCTCGGGCGAGTCGATCGCGACCTGGGCGTCCCAGGCGCTCAGCACGATGGGCGACTCGAGGCCCTCGTAGGGCGAGACGACGGAGTAGGTGTCGGGCATCGCCGCGATCAGCGCGTTGACCTCGCTCTGCGGGAGCTCGGGGTCGTAGGTGGCCCAGACGGCGCCGTGCTCGAGGTCGTGCACCGCGTTCTCGTTCGGGACGGGCTCGTCGTAGACGCCGCAGTTCATCCACACGGCGTTGTGCGGGCCGCCCGCCGGCGGGGTCTGCGGGTAGTCGACGGCGCCGGCGACGTGGGTGGCGTCGTTGTCGAAGGTCTGCAGGCCGTCGATCTCGCGCGCCTCGACGATCTGCTGGTTCCCGAAGACGGTGACCGCGACGATCCCGCCGACCGCGAGGACGGCCAGGGCCGACAGCGACCAGATCCAGATGCGGGAGCCGCGCTTGCGGCGGTCCTGCTCGCGCTTGTAGGCCTCGAGCTTCTCCTGTCGGGCGCGGTTCTTGGCGGACATCGTGTCTTTGGGCACGGCGGCGTCTCTCGTTCTGAGGGCGGAAGGCGCCTGGGGCGGGCGCAGGCGCCTGAGAGGCGCTCTCAGAGGATAACGAGCGAGGCTTCGGATCGGATCAATGCGCGGTCAGGAGGGATCTCGGTACTCCCGAGGAGCGGGCTGCTCGATCAGCAGGATGCGCCGCCGCTCCCCGCTCAAGGAGCGAAGGTGAGCCAGAGCAGCAGGCCGTTCAGGACGATGAGGAAGACGGCGGCCAGGGCGGCGGCGAGGGTGGTGAACCAGCGGTTCGTCTGGTCGCCCATCAGGCGGCGGTCGCGCGTCAGGATCACGAGCGGCACGAGCGCGAAGGGGATGCCGAACGACAGGACCACCTGGCTGAGCACCAGCGCGCGCGTCGGGTCGAAGCCGATCGCGAGCACCAGGAGCGCCGGGATCAGCGTGACCAGACGACGGGCGACGAGCGGCACCCGCACCTGGAGCAGACCGTGCATGATCTCGGCTCCCGCGTACGCGCCGACCGAGGTCGAGGCGAGGCCGGAGGCGAGCAGGCCGACGGCGAACAGGGTCGCGACCACCGGTCCGAGCGCCGCCCCGATGGCCGCGTGGGCGCCCTCGAGGCTGTCGGTCCCGGCGACTCCCGCGAGGGAGTGCGCGGCGAGGAGCAGGATCGCGAGGTTCACGGTGCCGGCGATGGCGAGCGCGATCGTCACGTCGATCCGGGTGGCGACCAGGATCCTCCGGCGCGCGCCGACGCCCTCGACGTGGCCGAAGCGGTCGCGGGCGAGCGCGGAGTGGGCGTAGATCGCGTGGGGCATGACGGTCGCGCCGAGGATCGAGGCGGCGAGCAGCACCGACTCCGAGCCCTCGAAGCGCGGCACGAGACCGGCGACGGTCGCGCCCGCGTCCGGCGGATCGACGACCACGCCGACCGTGAAGCCGACGGCGATCAGCACCATCAGCGCCGTGATCACCCGCTCGAACGGCTGCGCCCCGCCCCGCGTCTGCACGAGCAGCAGCACCAGCGAGACCGCGCCGGTGACCACGCCGCCGGCCAGCAGCGGCAGTCCGAAGAGCAGGTTCAGCGCGATCGCGCCGCCGATCACCTCGGCCAGGTCGGTCGCCATCGCGACCGTCTCGGCCTGCAGCCAGTAGGCCCGGCGGCCCCAGCGGCCGCGCAGGCGGTCGCCGAGCAGCTCGGGGAGGCTGCGGCCGGTCATCAGGCCGAGCTTCGCCGAGAGGTACTGGATGAGCCAGGCCATCAGGTTGCCGAGCACCACCACCCAGACCAGGAGGTAGCCGAACCGGGCGCCGGCCGTCATGTTGCTGGCGACGTTGCCCGGGTCGAGGTAGGCGACTCCGGCGACCAGCGCCGGGCCGAGCAGGCGGAGGAGGTGGATGTCGGCCGGACGCCGCGGCGGTGCGGCGATCGGTGAGGTCATTCGGGGTCCGTTCCGGGTCGACCGCGGCGCTCGCGGACCCCCACGATAGGGCACCGGCGCGACCGGCGGCACTCCCCTCCCGAGACCGCTCCCTGTGCCTCCGCCCACCCCCGTCACACGCCCGCAGCCGGTTGCTACGCTGGCGGGATGAGCCTGGATCGCGCCCTTCCCGCACGCCCGGAGACCGGGATGGCCTACGCCGATTCGGTGCTCGACCTCATCGGCGACACCCCGCTGGTGAAGCTGGGTCCGGTCGCGGCGGGGGTGCAGGCGACCGTGCTGGTCAAGGTCGAGTACCTGAACCCCGGCGGCTCGTCGAAGGACCGCATCGCGACCCGCATCATCGACGCCGCCGAGCGCGACGGGCTGCTGAAGCCCGGCGGCACCATCGTGGAGCCGACCAGCGGCAACACCGGCATCGGCCTCGCCCTCGTCGCGCAGCAGCGCGGCTACCGCTGCGTGTTCGTGCTGCCGGACAAGGTGGGGGAGGACAAGCGCAACGTCCTCACCGCCTACGGGGCCGAGATCGTCGTGACGCCGACGGCCGTCGCTCCGGAGGACCCCGCCTCCTACTACTCCGTCTCGGACCGCCTCGCCCGCGAGATCCCCGGCGCCTTCAAGCCCAACCAGTACGCGAACCTCAACGGACCGCTCAGCCACTACGAGACCACGGGCCCCGAGATCTGGCGCGACACCGCCGGCCGGCTCACCCACTTCGTCGCGGGAGTCGGCACGGGCGGCACCATCAGCGGCGTCGGCCGCTACCTCAAGGAGGTGTCGGAGGGCCGCGTGCAGATCGTCGGCGCCGACCCCGAGGGCTCCGTCTACTCGGGCGGCGGCGGTCGCCCGTACCTGACCGAGGGCGTCGGCGAGGACTTCTGGCCGAGCGCGTACGACCCGAGCGTGGTCGACCGGATCATCGCCTCCAGCGACGCCGAGTCGTTCGCGATGACCCGCCGCCTCGCCCGCGAGGAGGGGCTGCTCGTCGGCGGATCGAGCGGGCTCGCCGTCTCCGTCGCGCTCAAGGCAGCCGCCGGTCTCGGGCCGGACGACGTGGTCGTCGTGCTCCTGCCGGACGGCGGGCGCGGCTACCTCGGCAAGATCTTCAACGACCGCTGGATGCGCTCCTACGGCTTCCTCGAGATGCGCGACGAGGGCACCGTCCGCGACGTGCTCCGCGCGAGGGCGGCGAGCGGGCAGGCCGACCTCCCGGCGCTCGTGCACGCGCACCCGACCGACACGATCCGCGACGCGATCGGCATCATGACCGAGTACGGCGTCTCGCAGCTCCCGGTGCTGACCGCCGAGCCGCCGGTCGTGATGGGCGAGGTCGTCGGAGCCGTCGACGAGCGCGAGCTGCTCGACCGCGTCTTCGCCGGATCCGCCTCGATGAACGACCCGCTCGGCGACTGCGTGGGCGATGCGCTCGCGCTGATCGGGCTCGGCGAGAGCATCACCGCCGCCCGCGCCGCGCTCACCGAGCACAGCGCCCTCCTCGTCACCGACGAGGGCAAGCCCGTCGCGGTGATCACCCGACAGGACCTCCTCACCTACGCCACGGCCTGACGGCCGCCGCCTCCGCACCTCCGACCCAGGGAGCCCGCACCATGCCCAAGAAGCAGCACTTCGACACCCGCGCCATCCACGCCGGCCAGGAGTTCGATCCGACCACTGGCGCGGTCGTGCCGCCCGTCTACATGACCTCCACGTTCGTCCAGGACGGCATCGGCGGTCTCCGGGGCGGCTACGAGTACGCCCGCTCGGCGAACCCGACGCGCGACTCGCTCCAGGAGCTCATCGCCTCGCTCGAGGGCGCCGACGTCGCCTACTCCTTCTCCTCCGGCCTCGCCGCCGAGGACACCCTGCTGCGCGCCGCCCTCGCGCCCGGCGACCACGTCGTCCTGGGCAACGACGCGTACGGCGGCAGCCACCGCCTGATCGACCGGGTGCACAGCGCCTGGGGCGTGCGCAACACGGCCGTCGACATGTCGAACCTCCGCGAGGTGCAGCGGGCGATCGTCCCCGGCGAGACGAAGATGCTCTGGGTCGAGACCCCGTCGAACCCGCTGATGACCATCAGCGACATCGCCGAGCTCGCCGACCTGGCCCACGCGCACGATCTGATCGTCGTCGTCGACAACACCTTCGCCTCGTCCGCCCTGCAGCAGCCGCTGGCCCTCGGTGCCGACGTGGTCGTGCACTCGACCACGAAGTACCTCGGCGGCCACTCGGACGTCGTCGGCGGCGCGCTAGCCCTGCGCTCGGGGCCGCTGGCCGAGAAGATCGCGTTCCTGCAGTTCGCGGTCGGAGCGATCTCGGGCCCGATGGACGCGTGGCTCACGGTCCGCGGCATCAAGACCCTCGGGGTGCGGATGGAGCGCCACTCCGTCAACGCGCAGGCGGTCGCCGAGTTCCTCGTCGAGCACCCGGCGGTGACGGCCGTGCACTACCCTGGCCTGCCCTCGCACCCCGGCCACGAGCTGGCGAAGCGCCAGATGTCGCGGTTCGGCGGGATGCTCTCGCTCGAGCTCGCGACGCCGCGCGCGGCCCGGAAGTTCGCCGAGTCGACCGAGCTGTTCCAGCTCGCGGAGTCACTGGGCGGCGTCGAGTCGCTGATCGGCTACCCGAGCGAGATGACGCACGCGTCGGTGAAGGGCACGCCGCTGGAGGTCTCGGAGTCGCTGGTGCGCCTCTCGGTGGGCCTCGAGGACTCGTCCGACCTGATCGCGGACCTGTCGGCGGCGCTGCCGAAGAAGTAGAGGCGGGAACGCCGCCCCGCGGGGCGGCATCTCGATGGTGCGCCCGATCCGGCCCCTGCCAGGATCGGGCGCATGACCTCCTCGCGCCGCTTCGTCGACCTCAGCCACACCGTCGCGGACGGGCTGGTGACCTACCCGAGCCTGCCCGCTCCGCGCATCCGGCCGCACCTCACGCGTGAGGCGTCCCGCGCCTCCTGCGCGCCCGGCACCGAGTTCGCGATGGACGTCATCGAGATGATCGGGAACACGGGCACCTACCTCGACAGCCCGTTCCACCGCTACGAGGGCGGAGCCGATCTCGCCGCTCTCCGCCTCGAGACGCTGGTCGATCTGCCTGCCGTCGTGGTCGACGCGACCGGAGCCACCGGACGGGGCATCAGTGCGGACGCGGTCGCGGGACTCGACGTCCGCGGCGTCGCCGTCCTCCTCCGCACCGGCTGGGACGCGCACTTCGCCACGCCCGGGTACGGCAGGGGCGCCCCCTTCCTCAGCGGCGAGGCGGCGGAGGCGCTCGTCGCCGCCGGCGCGGTGCTGGTCGGCATCGACTCGGTGAACATCGACGACACGGAGTCGGGCGGATCGCGGCCCGCGCACTCGGCCCTCCTCGCCGCGGGAGTGCACGTCGTCGAGCACCTCACCGGCCTCGGCGGGCTGCCGGCGACAGGGGCGCGCTTCACCGCCGTGCCGCCGAAGGTGCGGGGCTTCGGGACCTTCCCGGTGCGGGCCTTCGCGGTCGTCGACGAGCCCTGACCGGCGCAGGGCCTCCGGGCGCCTCCGGCTAACCTGGACCGATGCATCCCGCTCTCGCCGCCGTCGGCCGGCGCGTCCGGCCCCGCACGCGCCTCGCGGCGCTGGGCCGTCGTGTCCGCCCCCGCACGCGGCTGCGCTCCGCGGCCCGGGTCGTCCGCTCCGCCCCTCAGCGCCTCTCGGAGCGCCGCGCCGCCGTGATCGCCGCCCGGCCGATCGACCACCCCTCGCCCGCGCTCCGGCGCGAGCTGCTGCTGCTCGACCTGGCCAACCGCTTCTCCCGCCGCTCCGCGGTCGATCCGGCGGGCGAGGTCGTGGTGACGATGACCACGCACGGCGAGCGGCTGCAGCGGGTCCACGTGGCGCTCGAGTCCATCGCCCGCGGCGACGCCCGGCCCGCGCGCCTGGTGCTCTGGCTCGACGACCCGGCCCTGCACGCCGACCTGCCCGCGCCGCTGCGACGCCTCCGCCGCCGCGGCGTCGAGATCCGCCTGGTCGACGGCTACCGCGTGCACACGAAGTACTACCCGCACCTGCTCTCGGGCCGGGCGGGGGAGCGCGACCTCGTCACCTCCGACGACGACATCGTGTACCCGCGCACCTGGCTGAGGGGCCTGCTCGACGCCCGCTCGCGCTACCCACGCGAGACCGTGCTCTGCTACCGCGCCCACCGGGTGGGGATCGTCGACGGCGCCGTGGCTCCGTACACGAGCTGGACGCCGGTCGCCGACACGCGCGCGTCGACCGATGTCTTCGGCACCTCCGTCTCCGGGCAGCTGCTGCCCGCCCCGCTCCTCGGCGAGATCGCCGCGCACGGGGAGGCGTTCCGCGAGATCGCCCCGGACGCCGACGACATCTGGCTGCACGTGCGCGCGGTCGACGCCGGTTACCGGATCGCGCAGATCGAGCCCCGGGCCCAGCTGTTCCCGTTCGTGCCGCGCACGCAGCAGTCCGGGCTCTACCTCGTCAACTACTGGGACGGCGGCAACGACCGCCAGGCCCGCGCGGCCTACACGCCCGAGGTGACGGCGCGGATCGCGGCGGACGCCTCCGCGAGAGGGGAGGTGCGCTGATGCGCCTGCTGTTCGTGAGCAACCTCTATCCGCCCCAGGTGCTCGGCGGATACGAGATGACCTGTGCGCGCGTCGCGGAGGCGATGGCGGCCCGCGGCCACACCGTGCGCGTGCTGACCACGCCGACCTACCTGCCGCCGGAGCCCTCGGGCGTCGAGGTGCACCGCACGTTGAGCCTGCGCACCTACTTCCCGCTGCCGCAGACGGGCGGCGAGATCGCTCAGCTGCTGCACCACGAGAGCGCCGTCTCGCGGTTCGAGAACACCCGCATCCTGCTCGAGGAGCTGCGCGACTTCGCGCCGACTCACGTGGTGGCCTTCAACCTGCTCGGGATCGGCGGCCTCGCGCTGATCGACCTGCTGCGGGCGGTGGAGGCCCCGTGGATGTGGAACCTCGGCGACCGCATCCCGAACGCCCTGGTCGACGGGCTGCCCGAGCGCGTGCTCCGCGTCTACGGCGCTCACGCCCCCGACCACTTCGACCGCGGCGAGATCGTCGCGGTCAGCCGCTCCCTCGTCGACGCGATCGAGGCCGGCGGGCTGAGCCTGGGCGAGGTCGAGGTGATCGGGCGGGGAGTGTCCGTTCCCCCCGACACCGCGGAGCCGCGGCGCTACCGCGAGGGCGGGACCACCCGGTTCACGTTCGCCGCGTCGCTGGGCGAGCACAAGGGCGTCGGGCTGGTGCTGGAGGCGGCGGCGTCTCTCGCGGAGGAGACCCGCGACTTCCGTGTGGACCTCTACGGCGACGGAGACGTGGACGGCTGGCGCGCCCGGGCGGACGAGGCGGGCCTGGACGGCCTGGTCGAGTTCCACGGACCGACGCCCCACGCCGAGGTGCTCGCCGCGCACGGCCGCGCCGACGCGTTCCTCTTCCCGACCTGGGCCGGAGAGGCGTTCGGCGTCGCGCCGGTCGAGGCGGCCGCGGCGGGCGCCGTGCCGATCGTGACGGCGGCCAGCGGAGTAGCGGAGTTCCTCATCGACGGCGTCGACTGCATCAAGATCACCCGCTCCGCCCCGGCGCTCCTCGAGGCGATGCGGGACGTGGCGAGCGGGGCGGTGGACCTCGAGGCGCTCGGTCGGCGGGGCCGGGCCGCGGCGCGCGGACCGCTCTCGTTCGAGCGCTCCGTCGAGCTGATCGAGGCCTCGCTCGAGCGCCGCTCCCGGCCGGGCCTCGCCGACCGCCTCGCCGACACCACCCTCGAGGCCGACATCATGGACAAGGATCTGCGGGCGATGGACGTGCTCCACCGCCGCTTCTCCGGACGGGACCACGACGATGACCACTGACCACGACTTCCTCCAGGACCCCGGCTCCGCGCCCACCCGGCTCGGCCGCGGCGGCGTCGTGCTCCGCGACGCGGTGCACCGGCTGGTCGCCCCCTGGTTCGAGCAGGCGCGGCTGCGCACGGAGGAGCTGCGCGCCGAGACGGCGGCCCTGCGCGACGAGGTGGCCGGGCTCCGCGGCGAGCTGAGCGCGGTGCAGGGCGACGTCTCCGTGCTGCGCGACGAGTCGGCGGGCCTCCGGGAGGTGCTGGACGAGCTCAGCGCGTCGGTCGCGGCCGACCGAGCCTCGTCCGAGGCGGCGGGTGCGGCGGCCGCCCAGCAGGCCGCCGACACCGCGGCGGCTCTCGACGAGCGCGTCCGCGGGGCCGAGCTCGAACTGCGGGCGGTCACCCGGCGCCTCGCGGAGGCGCTCGACCGCTGAGGCGGCGAGGCCCGGTCCTCGCGGCGATCAGGCGGGGACCGCCGTCCGCGCGAGCAGCTCGGCGATGCGACCGGTGCAGCCGCCGCAGCCCGTGCCGGCGCGGGTCGCCCGCCCGACGCAGGCGACCGTCCCGTGTCCCGCCGCAGCCGCATCGGTGATCACCGCCGCCGTCACGCCGTTGCACCAGCAGACCGTGGCATCGGGGGCGAACGGATCGCCGGTCGCCGCGGCGCCCGCATCCGGGGCGTCCAGACGCAGGAGGCTCGACCGGTCCGCCGGCAGCTCCGAGCCCCGCTCGAAGAGGAGGCTGAGCTCGGCGCCGACCCGGGGCAGACCCACCGAGACGAACCCGCGCAGCACTCCTCCTGCGGTCACGAGCTTGGCGTAGCCGCCGCGGGCGGGGTCAGCCCACAGCGTCACCTCGAGGTGCTCCTCGCCCGGGCGGTGCGGGTCCCACGGCTCCGGGGCCACGTCGCCTCCTGCCACGAGGTCGACACCCTCGGCCTTCAGCATCACGACCGCCGGTCGGGCGTCGGGGACGCGCTCCTCGCCGCAGCGGCCCTCAGCCTCCGCCCGGATCCGCGCTGCGAGCCGGTCCGCCTGCTCCCATCCCGGACCGATCAGTCCGCTCGGTCCGCCGGGCACGCGGCCGTCGGGCAGGGCCGAGCCGCGGGGGGCGACGTGCGCGCAGTCGCCGATCGCGAAGACGTCCGGGTCGCTCCAGCTGCGCAGCTGCTCATCGACCAGGATCCCGGTCGAGACGGCGAGCTCCGCGCCCGCGGCCAGCTCGACCCGCGCACCGACACCGCACGAGAGCACCAGCAGATCCCCCTCGATCTGCTTGCCGTCAGCGCAGACGAGCGCCTGGAAGTGCGCACGGCCGCGGTCGTCGTGCGCGAGCAGGACGCTCTCGGACCGGGCGTGCGCCACCATCTCGACGCCGGCCGCGCGGGCGGCCGCGGCCAGCATCCGCCCCCCGCCCGTGTCGAGATTGCGGGCCATCGGGATGTCGCCGTGGAAGACGACCACCACCTGCGCGCCCTGCTCGGCGGCGGCGAGGGCGAACTCGATCCCGAGCACTCCCGCCCCGAGCACGACGAGGCGAGCGCCGGAGCGCACGGCCTCGCGGACCACCCGGGCGTCGGCCAGGTCTCGCAGCGCCACCACCCTCTCCGGGAGGGGCCGGGAGCCCGCGTCGAGCGACTCCGGATCGGCGGCGCGCACCGTCCGCTCGCGTCGGGCCCGCTCCATCCCGGCGAGGGTCGGCACGTTCGCCCGGGCGCCGGTGGCCAGGACGAGGCGGTCGTAGGGCAGCCGCTCGCCGTCGTGCAGCCGCACGACGTTCCGCGCGCGGTCGATCCCCACGACGGCCGCTCCCAGGCGCAGGACGACGCCCGCCGCCTCCGCCGCCGTCCGGTCGCCGAGGTCGAGGCGCTCGCGGGTCGCCCGGCCGACGGCGTACTCCGCGAGCAGGACACGGTTGTAGGGGTCGTCGCCCTCGGCGCCGACGACCGTCAGCGCGACCAGACCGGCCCGCACGGCCGGCAGCAGCTCCTCGACGAAGCGCGAGCCGACGGGTCCGTAGCCGATCAGGACGATCCGCTCGGGAGGTGTCTCAGGCATGTGCCGTCCCTTCCGCGCGGACCCAGACCCGCGTGCGCTTGAACTCGGGCATCGACGACACCGGGTCCACGACGGCCTCGGTGAGGAGGTTCGCGCACTGCTCACCCGCGTAGTGGAAGGGCAGGAACACCGTGTCGTGGCGGATGTCCGCGGTGACGCTCGCGCGGGCGCGGACCACGCCGCGCGCGTTCCCGATCGCCACAGGTGCTCCGTCGCGGACGCCGAGCCGGGAGGCGGTCGCCGGGTGGATCTCGAGTCGAGCCTCCGGGCGGGCCGCATCGAGCTCCGCGACCCGCCGGGTCTGGGTGCCCGACTGGTACTGCTGGAGGTAGCGGCCGGTCACCAGGGTCAGCTCCTCGCCGCGGTCCACGACGACGGGGACGGCGGGGATGACGGCGACCAGGCGCGCCCGGCCGTCGGGGTGCCCGAAGCGCTCAGCGAAGAGGCGCGGCGTCCCCGTGCCGCCCGCGGGGTAGGGCCAGTGGGCGGCGATCCCGGTGTCGAGCAGGGCGTGCGAGAGGCCGGAGTAGTCGGCCACGCCTCCCGCGGACGCGCGGGCCAGCTCGTCGAACACCTCCGCGGGGACGGTCGACCAGCTCGAGGGGGCGTCGAGACGGCGCGCCAGTTCGCTCATGATCCAGAGCTCGCTGCGCACTCCCGCCGGCGGGTCGATCGCCCGGCGGCGGCGGAGCACCCGGCCCTCGAGCGAGGTCATCGTGCCCTCCTCCTCCGCCCACTGCGGCACCGGGAGCACCACATCGGCCAGCGCGGCGGTCTCGGAGAGGAAGAAGTCGCAGACGACCAGCGTGTCCAGGGCCTCGAGCCCGGCGCGGACGGCGTCGGCGTCCGGAGCCGAGACGACCACGTTGGAGCCGTGCACCAGCAGGCAGTGCACGGAGCGTCCGAGCTCGGCGAGCAGGGCGGTGGCGGGCAGGCCCGGGCCGGGGATCGATTCGGGCGTCACGTCCCAGACGGCGGCGACGTGGCGCCGCGCCTCCGGATCGCGGATGGAGCGGTACCCCGGGAGCTGATCGGCCTTCTGGCCGTGCTCGCGTCCGCCCTGGCCGTTGCCCTGACCGGTGAGCGTGCCGTACCCCGACCCCTCGCGGCCCACCAGGCCGAGCAGGAGAGCGAGGTTGATCGCGGCGGTCGCGGTGTCGGTGCCGTCGACGTGCTGCTCGACCCCGCGGCCGGTCAGGACGAACGACCGCCCCGCGGCGAGCCGGCGCGCGAGGGAGCGGAGGAGCGTGGTCGGCACGCCCGTGACCGCGGACGTGCGCTCCGGCCACCACGCCGAGACGCTGCGGCGCACCGCCTCGGCGCCGGTCGTGCGCGCGGCGAGGTAGGCGGTGTCGGCGAGGCCCTCGGCGAAGACCAGGTGGATCAGCCCGAGCAGGAGCGGCAGATCCGTCCCGGGAGCGGGCTGCAGATGCGTGCCGGCGCCGTCCTCCGTCAGCCGCGCGGTGGCCGAGCGGCGCGGGTCGACGACCACCAGGCCGCCCCGCGAGCGGGCACCGGCGAAGTGGGCGAGAAGCGGCGGCATCGTCGCGGCGACGTTCGAGCCCAGGAGCAGGATCGTGTCGGCGTCGTCGAGGTCGGACACCGGGAACGGCAGTCCGCGATCGACGCCGAAGGCGCGGTTGCCGGCCGCCGCGGCCGAGGACATGCAGAAGCGGCCGTTGTAGTCGATCCGGGAGGTGCCAAGAGCGATCCGAGCGAACTTCCCGAGCTGGTAGGCCTTCTCGTTGGTGAGGCCCCCGCCGCCGAAGACGGCCACCGCGTCGGCGCCGTGCCGCTCCCGGACGCCGCGCACCGCCCCGGCGACCGCGTCGAGCGCCTCCTCCCACGACGCCTCCGCGAGGACGCCGTCGGCGCCGCGCAGCAGCGGGGAGACCAGGCGCTGTCCGCTCGCCAGCAGCTCGGCGGAGGTCCAGCCCTTGGCGCAGAGCCCGCCCCGGTTCGTCGGGAACTCCCTCCCCTCGACCGCCACGGGTACGGGGCCCGCCGCGGGTGTCAGCGTCATCGCGCACTGCAGGGCACAGTACGGGCAGTGGGAGTCGGTCGGGGCGGGGGCGCTCATCGTCAGATCCGGGTCCCCGTCTTCGCGGCGAGGCGGAGGTAGACGCCGGCCGTGATCGCGAGCATCACCGCATAGGCGCCGACGAACCAGCCCAGCGCCGTCGTGTAGTCGCCGAACTCGGTCTTGGAGAAGCCGAGCAGCTGGGGGATCACGAAGCCGCCGTAGGCGCCGATCGCCGAGATCAGGCCGAGCGCCGCGGCGGACGTGCGCTGGGCGCCGATGCCGTCGTCACCGCGCTGGCGGGCGCGGAGGGCGAACACCGTGGGGATCATGCGGTAGGTCGCGCCGTTGCCGATGCCGGCCGCCGAGAAGAGCACGAGGAAGCAGGCGAGGAAGAGCCAGAAGCTGCCGAGCGGCAGTGTCGCGATCACGCCGAGGATCCCGGCGCCCATGGCGACGAAGGCGAGGACCGTGACAGGCGCTCCGCCGAAGCGGTCGGCCAGACGGCCGCCGGAGGGGCGGGACAGCGAGCCCACCAGGGAGCCGAGGAACGCGAGGCCGACCGTCGCCGAGCCGACGGCGAAGCCGGAGAACTCGGGGAAGGTGTCGGCGATGAGCTTCGGGAACACGCCGGCGAATCCGATGAAGGACCCGAAGGTCCCGATGTAGAGCACGGCCAGCAGCCAGAGGTGCGGCTCGCGGAGCGCGGCGAGGGAGGCGGCGACGTCGGACTTCGCGGTCGAGAGGTTGTCCATGCGCTTGGCGGCGCCGATCATCGCCACGACGATCAGGGGGACCCAGAGGAAGCCGGCGATCGGCAGGTTCAGCGTGGCCGCGGCGCCGACGGTGATCGCGATCGGCACGACGAGCTGCGCGACGGAGGCGCCCAGGTTGCCGCCCGCGGCATTGAGCCCCAGAGCCCAGCCCTTCTGCGCGTGCGGGTAGAAGAAGGTGATGTTCGCCATCGAGCTGGCGAAGTTGCCGCCGCCGAAGCCGGCGAGCGCGGCCACCAGGAGCATGACGCCGAACGGGGTCTCCGGATTCGAGACCGCGATGCCGAGTCCGACGCTCGGGATCAGCAGGAGGCCCGCCGACACGATCGTCCAGTTGCGGCCGCCGAAGCGGGGGACCATGAACGTGTACGGGATCCGCAGGGTGGCGCCGACGAGGCTCGGCATCGAGATGAGCCAGAAGATCTGCCCGGTGTCGAAGGCGAACCCGGCCGCCGGCAGCGAGACGACGACGACCGACCAGAGCTGCCAGACGACGAAGCCGAGGAACTCGGCGAAGATCGACCACCTCAGATTGCGAGCGGCGACGGAGCGTCCCTCCGCCTCCCACTGGGCGGGGTCCTCGGGGTTCCAGCCGTCGATCCAGCGGCCCGGCCGTCGGATGATACTGGTGGATGTGGCGGCGGTCGTGGGGACGGTGGTCGGGGGTGCAGCAGTCATCGTGGTCCTCCGGAGGGTGGGCGGCGCGCGCGAGGGCGCGCTCGGGACGGGGAGGTGGAGCGGTGGTGGTGCGGGGAGGAGGCGTCAGGCGTTGCGCCCGAACAGCTCCGAGACGATGTCGACCAGCTCGCGGGCGGGCGGATCGACGGCGGTGAGGAGGGGAGCGGAGGCGAGGTCGGCCCCCGCGGAGGCGGCCAGGCCGGCGAAGTAGCCGGGCGCGAGCAGGTAGGTGGCGACCACGACGCGCGCGCCGGGGTGGGCGGCGCGCTCGGCGGCGACCGCCTCCGCGATCCGCGGCTCGGCGGCCGAGATGAACGAGGTGCTCACCTCGCGGCCGAGCTCGGCGGCGAGGAGGCGGCCGGTGGTCCAGCAGTCCGCGACGGCACCGGCGTCGCTCGAGCCGGCAGCGGCGAGCACGACGCGGTCGCCGTCGTCGAGCCCTGCCTCGTGGAGCCGGCGGGCGAGCACGCGCGCCAGGCGGGGATCGGGTCCGAGCGCGCCCGAGACCCGCACCGGCCGCTCCGCCTCCGCCGCGGCCTCGGCCAGGTCGACGTGCACGTGGTAGCCGGCCGAGAGCAGCAGCGGCACGACCACCGCCGGCCGGCCCGGCTCGAGAGAACCCAGGGTCGCGGGGACGTCGGGCTGCTGCACGTCGACGAAGGAGTCGAGCACGTCCAGCGCCGGGTTGGCCCGGCGGACCGCCTCGACCAGCGCGGCGACGGCACGCCTCCCGTCGTCGTCGGAGGTCCCGTGGGATGCGGCGACCAGAGCGGTCCGCTGAGCGACCTCGATCGTGCCGTCGCTCTCGCGCACCTGCCAGGTGGCGAGGTGCAGCTCCGCTCGTGTGAAGCAGGCGCCGGTCTCGAGGTCGAAGACGTCCTTGTGCAGGGGGGAGGCGATCGTGGGCCGCTGCACCCCGTCGACCAGACGCGAGCCGACGATGCCGCGTGAGAGCACGGCGGCGCCGGTCGCGGGGTCGAGGTTCGAGACGGCCCGCACCCGCCCGTCGGGCAGGAGGAACAGGGCGAGCTGCACACCGCCGACCAGGGCGGCCTCGCCCCAGAGCGGCTCGAGGTCGCCGACGGCGCAGACCGGCACCCAGGTGGTGGCGGTCGCGGGGGCGAGCCGATCGAGGAGGGTCATCGCTGCGCCTTCTTCCTGCGGGTGGGCCACCGCATCCGGTCGGACGCGATGAGGCAACGGTAGGGATCGCGCGTTTCGTGCGAGCACGCCTCCGGTGTCGCGGGCGTAACGAAGCCCTCACGGCCTGCGGCGCTCGCCGAGAGGCGCGCGTCACACGCTGTTACACAGGGGCAACGGCGGGGAAACGGGCCGTCCCTACGGTGGACGTCATGACTCCTGGAGCGAACCCCGCCGCCCGGCCCCGACGCGTGCTCGTCGTCGGAGCGGGACCCGCCGCGCACCGCCTGGTCGACGCGCTCGTCGCCCGGGCCGGCGACCAGGCGCTGGAGATCACCGTCCTCGGCGAGGAGGTGCACCGTCCCTACGACCGCGTCGCACTCTCGAAGCGCCTCGACGGCGAGCACGACCTGACTCTGGGCGACGGCGCTCTGTGGGAGTCGGCGCGGCTGATCACCTCCTCCCGTGTCGTCGCGATCGATCCCGACCGCCTGCGCGTCGAGCTCGCGGACGGCCGCTCCCTCGAGGGCGACGAGATCGTCCTGGCGACGGGCTCCTCCGCCACGGTCCCGCCGATCGAGGGCGCCGAGCACGGCCGCGTCTACCGCACGCTCGAGGACGTGGACGGGCTCGTCGCCGAGCTCGCCGCGTTCCGCGCCCGGCGCGGACGCCCCGCGATCGTGGTCGTGGTCGGCGGCGGTCTGCTCGGCCTCGAGGCGGCGGGAGGCGCGCACCGGCTCGGTGCGCGCACCGCCCTCGTCCACTCCGGCCGCTGGCTGATGAGCGCGCAGCTCGACGAGGGCGCCGGGCAGGCCCTCGGCCGCATCATCTCGGCGCAGGGGATCGCGCTGCACCTCGGCAACCGGCCCACCGCGATCCTCACCTCGCCGACGGGGACGGTGCTCGGCGTCGCGCTGACCGACGGCAGCAGCATCAGCGCCGATCTCGTGGTCTTCTCCATCGGGATCACGGCGCGCGACGAGCTCGCCCGAGCGGTCGGGATCGAGGTCGCACCGCGCGGAGGCGTGGTCGTCGACGAGGCCTGCCGCACCAGCAGGGCGGGAGTCTGGGCCATCGGCGAGGTCGCCGCGATCGCCGGCCGCACGGTCGGGCTCGTCGCACCCGCCAACGCGATGGCGGAGGTGGTCGCCGACCGGATCCTCGGCGGCGACGCGACCTTCCCGGGGGTCGACGACGCCACCAAGCTCAAGCTCTCGGGCGTGGAGGTCGCCAGCTTCGGCGACGCCCTCGGCACCACGGAGGGAGCGCTCGAGGTCGTCTACGCCGATCCGGCCCGCGGTCTCTACCAGAAGGTCGTCGTCTCGGACGATGCGCGCACGCTGCTCGGCGGGATGTTCGTCGGCGACGCGGGCCCCTACTCCTCCCTCCGCCCGCTGCTGGGGCGCGAGCTGCCGGCCGAGCCCGGCGCCTACCTCGCGGCGGCGGGGGCGGAGGCGCCCTCGGGCGACCTTCCGGACGACGCCCAGGTCTGCTCGTGCAACAACGTCTCGGTCGGCGAGGTCCGTCACGCGATCGGCGAGGGGTGCACCGAGCTGGGGCCGCTCAAGGCCTGCACCCGCGCGGGCACCCAGTGCGGATCGTGCGTGCCCCTGGTGAAGAAGCTGCTTGACACGGAGCTGATCCGTGCAGGCGTCGAGGTCTCCCGCGCCCTCTGCGAGCACGTGGCGCTCAGCCGCAGCGAGCTGTTCGAGTCGGTTCGCATCCTCGGGCTGCACTCGGCCGAGCAGGTGATGGAGCGCTTCGGCTCCGGGCTGGGCTGCGACGTGTGCAAGCCGGTGATCGCCTCCGTCCTCGCCACCCAGACGAACGCCTACATCCTCGACGGCGGCCAGGCGCCGCTGCAGGACACCAACGACCGCGCCCTGGCCAACATGCAGAAGGACGGCACCTACTCCGTCGTCCCGCGGATCCCCGGAGGCGAGATCACGCCGGCGAAGCTCAAGGTGATCGCCGAGGTCGCCGAGCAGTACGGCCTCTACACGAAGATCACCGGCGGGCAGCGGATCGACATGTTCGGCGCCCGCCTCGAGCAGCTGCCCGAGATCTGGCGCCTCCTCGTCGACGCCGGCTTCGAGTCGGGTCAGGCGTACGGCAAGTCGCTGCGCACGGTCAAGTCGTGCGTCGGATCGACCTGGTGCCGCTTCGGAGTCCAGGACGCGGTCGGGATGGCGGTCTTCCTCGAGGAGCGGTACCGGGGTCTCCGCTCGCCGCACAAGTTCAAGCTCGGGGTCAGCGGCTGCGCCCGCGAGTGCGCCGAGGCGCGGGGGAAGGACATCGGCGTCATCGCGAGCGACCTCGGCTGGAACCTCTACGTCGGCGGCAACGGCGGCTACCAGCCGGCGCACGCCCAGCTGCTCGCGCAGGACCTCGACGACGAGACCCTGGTGCGCTACATCGACCGCTACGTCATGTACTACGTGCGCACGGCCGAGCGGCTCCAGCGCACCGCCCGCTGGCAGGAGGAGCTCCCCGGCGGACTCGAGCACGTGCGCGAGGTGGTCTGCGAGGACTCGCTCGGCATCGCCGCCGAGCTGGAGGCCGCCATGGCCACGCACGTCGACACCTACGTCGACGAGTGGGCGGCGACCCTCGCCGATCCCGACCGGCTCCGCCGCTTCCGCTCCTTCGTGAACGCCCCGGACACCGCGGATCCGCGCGTCGCGACCGTGCGCGAGCGCGGGCAGGTCCGGCCCGCCGGCCGGGACGAGAGACCGGATGGACCCGTGCTGGTCGCGGGGCCGAGGATCCCCGTCGGTCCGGCCGGGATCGGATCGGACTCGTGATGCAGCTCTCCCTCGACCTCGCCGGACGCCGTGTGCTCGTGATCGGCACCGCCTCCGGAACCCGCCGCGTGCTCGCCCGCTACCGAGCCGCCGGCGCACTCGTCGAGCGGCACGAGGCGGAGGACGCGCTCACCCCGGCGCCCCCG
Source organism: Rathayibacter sp. AY1B7 (assembly GCF_002932735.1). NCBI lineage: Bacteria > Bacillati > Actinomycetota > Actinomycetes > Micrococcales > Microbacteriaceae > Rathayibacter > Rathayibacter sp. AY1B7. Next base: position 17,518 of record NZ_PSWK01000030.1, on the reverse strand, counting down.
GCCCTGATCGTGTGGGTGGAGGGGCCTGCACCGCTCCGAGCGGCGGCGGCCGAGCTCTGCCCCTGGATCGTCGACGAGGCCCCCGCGCCGACCCGGCCGGTCGGGCACGTCAGCATCGTCGGCGGCGGCCCCGGCGATCCGGATCTGATGACCCTCGCCGCCCGCCGCGCCCTCCGCGACGCGGACGTGGTGCTCTACGACCGGCTCGGTCCGCACGAGGGCCTGGCCGAGTGGGCGCCCGGCGCCGAGCTGATCGACGTCGGCAAGACGCCGGGTCATCATGCGGTGCCGCAGCACGAGATCGAGCGGCTGATGATCGAGCGGGCCCTCGCGGGTCTGGACGTCGTGCGCCTCAAGGGCGGCGATCCGTTCGTGTTCGGCCGCGGGTCGGAGGAGGTGCGCGCGTGCCGGCTCGCCGGCGTCGGCTCCACGGTCGTCCCCGGAGTGACCAGCGCGATCTCGGTGCCCGCCGCCGCCGGGATCCCGGTCACCCACCGCGAGGTCAGCAGGGCCTTCACCGTGGTCTCGGGCCATGCGCCGTTCAGCGAGCAGGAGCTCGGCCATCTGGCCGGGTTGGGCGGGACGATCGTGGTGCTGATGGGCGTGAACACCCTCCCGCACCTCGTCGCCGGGCTGCAGCGCGCCGGGATGCGCGCCGACACGCCCCTCGCGATCGTCGAGCGGGGCTGGTCGCGCGACCAGCGCACGACGGTCTCGTCGGTCGGCGCAGTGCTCGGCCTGCTCGCCGAGCTGGCACCGCGCTCGCCCGCCGTGATCGTCATCGGCGAGGTGGTCCGGCAGGCCGCGTGCCATGATGCGGGGGACCCCGAGAGCATCGCCCGAGCGGTCGATGCACTGACCGCGTGAGACCCCGAGGGGGCCGAGCATGACCGGCACCGATCCCGACGCCGCCGTGGGGTTCCGACCCGACCAGCTGGACGGCTTCCGCATCGGGGTCACCTCCGACCGCCGCTCCGAGGACCTGATCGCCGCGTTCGAGCGCCGCGGTGCCGCCGTCACGCACGCCCCCACCATCCGAATGCGCGGCGTCGACACCGAGGGCGCGCTCGAGGAGGAGACCCGCGCCATCGTCGCCGCCCGTCCCGACGTGCTCCTCGCCACCACCTCCTACGGCCTGCGGCGCTGGCTCGAGGCCGCGGACGCCGCGGGGATCGAGCTGGCCGACGCGCTGTCCTCCGCGCGGATCCTCGTCCGCGGACCCAAGGCGCGCGGAGCGATCCGTGCGGCGGGTCTCGACGACCACGGGATGAGCGAGCGCGAGACGACCACCTCCCTCGTCGACCTGGCCCTGCGCGAGGGCGTCGCCGGCCGCACGATCGCGGTGCAGCTGCACGGATTCACCGACCCGGCTCAGCTGCAGCGTCTCCGCGACGCCGGCGCCCGGGTGCTCACGGCCGCGCCCTACCGCTGGAGCGTGCACGAGGACTCCGCCCGGGTGCTGCGGCTGATCGACGCGGTCTGCGGAGGGGGCATCGACGCCGTCACCTTCACCAGCGCGCCGGCGGTGGAGGCGCTCTTCACGGTCGCGGAGGCCGCGGGCCGCCTCGACGACCTCCAGGCGGCCTTCCGCGAGACGGTGGTCGCCGCCGCCGTCGGCCCCGTGACCGCAGCACCCCTGGTCGAGGCAGGGATCCTCCCGGTCGTGCCGGACCGGTTCCGGATGGGTGCGCTCATCCGCCTGACCTGCGAGCACCTCGAGCAGGCGTCGCCCCGCATCGAGACGGCCTTCGGCACTCTCGAGCTCCGAGGCCGGCACGCCGTCCTGGCCGGGACCCGGGTGGCGCTGACCCCGGTCGCGCTTGCGCTGTTCCGGACTCTCGTCGCCGCCGAGGGCGCGACCGTCGCGCGTCACGTCCTCGCGGCCTCCGCGCCGGAGGCTCTCGACGACCACGCGGTCGACGTCGCTGTCAGCCGCCTCCGTCAGGCCCTCCCCGAACCGCGGCTCGTGGCGACGGTGATCAAGCGCGGCTACCGGCTCGCGACCCCGCTCTGAGTGGCGGCGCGGTGCCACACTGAGCGCGTGGGCAGGCTGAGGGTCGTCGTCGCGCCCGACTCCTTCAAGGGGTCGGCGAGCGCGGTCGAGGTCGCGCGGGCGATCGCCGAGGGCTGGAGCGCTGCGCGCCCGGGGGACGAGATCGTCCTCGCGCCGATGGCCGACGGAGGAGAGGGCACGGTCGAGGCCTTCGCGCTCGCGGTCCCGGGGTCGCTTCGGCGGCCGGTCGTCGTCCCCGGCCCGGACGACCGGCCGGTCCGCGCCTGGTGGCTGCTGCTCCCCGACGGGACAGCCGTCGTCGAGCTCGCCTCCACGAGCGGCATCACGCTGCTCGACCCGCTCCGTCCGCTCACCGCGCACACGCGCGGCTTCGGCCGCGCGATCGCCGCCGCCCTCGACGCGGGGGCGCACGCCCTGCTGCTGGCGATCGGCGGCAGCGCCTCGACCGACGGCGGAGTCGGAGCGCTCCGCGAGCTCGGCGCACGCTTCTCCACCGCCTCCGGCCGCGACCTCGGCGAGGGAGGCGGTGCGCTGCCCGCGCTCGCCGCCGCCGACCTCCGCGCGCTGCGTCCTCTGCCGCCCGGAGGCGCGGTCGTGCTCAGCGATGTCGCGACCCCGCTGCTCGGCGACTCCGGGGCGGCCCGCGTCTTCGGTCCGCAGAAGGGGGCCGGCCCCGAGGACGTCCTCCTCCTCGAGAGCGGCCTCCGCCGTCTCGCCGCGCACCTGGACGCGGATCCCGATGCGCCGGGCTCCGGGGCGGCGGGCGGGACGGGCTTCGGGCTGCTCGCCTGGGGCGCGCGCCCGACCTCCGGCGCCGGCGCCGTCGGACGGGCGATCGGGCTCCCGACGCTCCTCGCGGGCGCGGACGTCGTCATCACGGGGGAGGGGCGCTTCGACGCGCAGTCCGCCGCCGGCAAGGTCCCCTTGCACGTCCTCGCGCTCGCCGAGGCGGCCGGGGCGCGGACGCTCCTCGTCGCCGGGGCGATCGCGGCGCCGACTCCCGGCTTCACCGCGGCGGTGTCGCTGACGGAGGCGGCGGGCTCCTCGTCCGCGGCCCTCGCGGACCCGCTCCCGCACCTGCGCGCCGTCGCCCGGGAGTGGGCCGCGCAGCTCCTCTGACCGTTCGCGGTGTCGGTGGTCGGGCGTACCGTCCGGGCATGCCCCGCGATGCGATCCGACCACCACATCTTGTGGTCGAGCCGCCGCGCGGACCCCACCGGTCGGGCATGCCGACACGCCGTGACGCGTTGTACACAGTGAACGGGATCCTTCTGTCCACACCTGTGGATGGTTCGTCCGGATCCGCGTCCTTCCGCGGTTCCACGGGCTCCGGCCTGTGGATGAACGGGGGAGGAACCGGTGGATAACTACACGGCTGTAACTACTACGTCTAGTGGGCTGACACCGGCCCGCCCCCTATATGTAGTATTGCTGAGCAGGTCGGAGCGAGAGCCCCACCGGCACCCAGAACTCACCCGGACCACCCTCCGACCCCGCCCGCATCGCGAGCCGCCGGTCGGGGAGCTGCACCGGGACACCCCCTCCGAAAGGCGACACCCATGGCTGTGACGGTCTACACCAAGCCCTCCTGCGTCCAGTGCACCGCGACGTACCGCGCCCTCGACAGCAAGGGCATCGACTACGAGGTGTTCGACCTCTCCGTGGACGAGAAGGCCCTCGAGGCCGTCAAAGCCCTCGGCTACCTCCAGGCGCCGGTCGTCATCACGGACGACGACCACTGGTCCGGCTTCCGCCCCGACAAGATCGCGACCCTCTGAGGCGCACGGACGGCGATCCGCGACGTCGTCGGCGGGCGCCGTAGCGCCGCTGCGGCTTCCTCCTCCGCCTCGCGGCTCACCGCGCAGCCGCCTCGGAGGCGGGACCGAGAACAGCAGCTGACGGGGAGAGGGGCCGGAGGATGAGCGGGCTCGTGTACTTCTCCAGCAGCTCGGGGAACACGCACCGGTTCATCGAGAAGCTCGGACGGCCGGCGCAGCGCATCCCGCTCCACGCCCGTCGCGACGGAGCCGCCCTCGACACGCTCCACGTCCACGAGCCGTACGTGCTCGTCCTCCCCACCTACGGCGGCGGCAACGGCGGAGGAGCGGTCCCCAAGCAGGTCATCCGGTTCCTCAACGATCCGTGCAACCGCTCCCTGATCCGCGGCGTCATCGGCGCCGGCAACACGAACTTCGGCGAGGCGTACTGCCTCGCCGGCGACATCATCGCCCGCAAGTGCGAGGTGCCGCACCTCTATCGATTCGAAGTATTCGGAACACCCGACGACGTCCGCGCCGTCGACGAAGGATTGGACACGTTTTGGACGCAGCAGTGATCGACGCTCCCCGCGACGCCGCACAGATGGACTACCACTCGCTCAACGCGATGCTGAACCTCTACGGCCCGAACGGAGAGATCCAGTTCGACAAGGACCGCGAGGCCGCTCGCGAGTTCTTCCTGCAGCACGTCAACCAGAACACGGTGTTCTTCCACACGCTCAAGGAGCGCCTCGACTACCTGGTCGAGAAGGAGTACTACGAGCAGGCCGTGCTCGACCAGTACTCGTTCGAGTTCATCCAGCAGCTCAACGACCTGGCGTACTCGAAGAAGTTCCGCTTCGCGACCTTCCTCGGCGCGTTCAAGTACTACACCTCGTACACGCTCAAGACGTTCGACGGGAAGCGCTACCTCGAGCGCTTCGAGGACCGCGTCGTGATGACCGCCCTCGGCCTCGCCCAGGGCGACGAGACGCTCGCGACCGCCCTCGTCGAGGAGATCGTCGCCGGCCGCTTCCAGCCCGCGACCCCGACCTTCCTCAACACAGGCAAGGCACAGCGCGGCGAGCTCGTCTCCTGCTTCCTGCTGCGCATCGAGGACAACATGGAGTCGATCGCCCGCGGCATCAACTCCGCGCTCCAGCTCTCCAAGCGCGGCGGCGGCGTCGCCCTCTCGCTCTCGAACATCCGCGAGGCCGGCGCCCCGATCAAGCAGATCGAGAACCAGTCCTCGGGCATCATCCCCGTGATGAAGCTCCTCGAGGACAGCTTCAGCTACGCCAACCAGCTCGGCGCGCGCCAGGGCGCGGGAGCGGTGTACCTCTCGGCGCACCACCCCGACATCCTCCGCTTCCTCGACACCAAGCGCGAGAACGCCGACGAGAAGATCCGCATCAAGACGCTCTCCCTCGGCGTCGTCGTGCCCGACATCACGTTCGAGCTCGCGAAGAACAACGAGGACATGTACCTCTTCTCGCCCTACGACGTCGAGCGCGTCTACGGCATCCCCTTCGGCGACATCTCCCTCTCGGAGAAGTACCGCGAGATGGTCGACGACCCGCGCATCAAGAAGACCAAGATCTCGGCGCGCGAGTTCTTCCAGACCATCGCCGAGATCCAGTTCGAGTCGGGCTACCCCTACATCGTGTTCGAGGACACGGTGAACCAGGCGAACCCGATCAAGGGCCGCATCAACATGTCCAACCTCTGCTCCGAGATCCTCCAGGTCAACACTCCGACGACCTACAACGAGGACCTCTCCTACGCGCAGATCGGCAAGGACATCTCCTGCAACCTCGGCTCGCTGAACATCGCGCTGACGATGGACTCGCCCGACTTCGGCCGCACCATCGAGACCGCTATCCGCGGCCTCACCTCGGTGTCCGACCAGTCGCACATCACCTCGGTCCGCTCGATCGAGGACGGCAACGACAAATCGCACGCCATCGGCCTCGGCCAGATGAACCTGCACGGCTACCTCGCCCGCGAGCGGATCCACTACGGATCCGAGGAGGGCATCGACTTCACCAACATCTACTTCTACTCGGTGCTGTTCTACGCCCTGCGCGCCTCCAACAACCTCTCCATCGAGCGCGGCACCACCTTCGAGGGCTTCGCCGACTCGAAGTACGCCTCGGGTGAGTTCTTCGACACCTACACGGAGAAGGAGTGGGCGCCGGCCACCGAGCGCGTCTCCCGCCTCTTCGCCGACTCGGGCATCGCGGTCCCCACCCAGGACGACTGGCGTGCGCTCAAGGCCTCGGTCATGGAGCACGGCATCTACAACCAGAACCTGCAGGCCGTCCCGCCGACCGGCTCGATCTCGTACATCAACAACTCGACGTCCTCGATCCACCCGATCGCGTCGAAGATCGAGATCCGCAAGGAGGGCAAGCTCGGCCGCGTCTACTACCCGGCGCCGTTCATGACGAACGACAACCTGGAGTACTACCAGGACGCGTACGAGATCGGCTACGAGAAGATCATCGACACCTACGCCGCGGCCACGCAGCACGTCGACCAGGGCCTCTCGCTCACGCTCTTCTTCAAGGACACGGCGACCACCCGCGACGTCAACCGCGCCCAGATCTACGCCTGGCGCAAGGGCATCAAGACGATCTACTACATCCGCATCCGTCAGCTGGCGCTCGAGGGCACCGAGCTCGACCAGTGCGTCTCGTGCATGCTCTAGAGCACGCAGCCCCACCCCCCCCTCCGCACGATCCATCCGCAGCAGCGAGAAGGAATCATGACTCCCCCCGAGAAGCTCAAGCTCGTCGACTCCGTCCAGGCGATCAACTGGAACCGGATCCAGGACGACAAGGACGTCGAGGTGTGGAACCGCCTCACGAGCAACTTCTGGCTGCCCGAGAAGGTCCCGCTGTCGAACGACATCCAGTCGTGGAACACGCTCACGCGCCAGGAGCAGCAGCTCACCATGCGCGTGTTCACCGGGCTCACCCTGCTCGACACCGTGCAGGGCACCGTCGGCGCCGTCTCGCTCATCCCGGACGCGATCACGCCTCACGAGGAGGCCGTCTACACGAACATCGCGTTCATGGAGTCGGTCCACGCCAAGTCGTACTCCTCGGTGTTCTCGACCCTGTCGAACACCCAGGACATCGACGAGGCCTTCCGCTGGTCGATGGAGAACCCGAACCTGCAGAAGAAGGCGTCCATCGTGATGGACTACTACCGCGGCGACGACCCGCTGAAGCGGAAGGTCGCCTCCACGCTGCTGGAGTCCTTCCTCTTCTACTCGGGCTTCTACCTGCCGATGTACTGGTCCTCGCGTGCCAAGCTCACCAACACGGCCGACCTCGTGCGCCTGATCATCCGCGACGAGGCCGTGCACGGCTACTACATCGGCTACAAGTTCCAGAAGGGACTCGAGCGGGTCGACCAGGCCAAGCGCGACGAGATCAAGGACTACACGTTCTCGCTGCTCTACGAGCTCTACGACAACGAGGCGCAGTACACGCAGGACCTCTACGACCAGCTCGGCCTGACCGAGGACGTCAAGAAGTTCCTGCACTACAACGCCAACAAGGCGCTGATGAACCTCGGCTACGAGCCGATGTTCCCCAAGCAGGTCACCGATGTGAACCCCGCGATCCTGTCGGCCCTCTCGCCCAACGCGGACGAGAACCACGACTTCTTCTCGGGCTCCGGCTCCTCCTACGTGATCGGCAAGGCCGTGAACACCGAGGACGAGGACTGGGACTTCTAGGCGTCGACACCACGTCCAGGCCTCCACGGCGAACGGCCCCTCCCCTCGCGGGTGAGGGGCCGTTCCTCATCTCCGGGCGGCGGGCGGGCGCCGGGTCACCGCACCCGGCGAGGCGCCGCCCTGTCGCCGAGGCGCCGTCCTGTCGGCGGCGCCTCGCGCGGCACGTCGGTGTCTCGCGGAGCGGGGCCGGAGCGGCCGTCGTGCGCGCCTCAGAGGGCCAGGCGCATCAGCACCCGGGGGAAGCCGTCGAGCACCGAGGTCGTGTCCGCGGCCTTCTCGAAGCCGGCGCGCTCGAACAGCGAGCGCGTGCCGACGTACGCCATCGTCCGGTCGACCTCCGCACCGGCGTTGTCGACCGGGTAGCCCTCGATCGCCGGTGCCCCGTGGGCTCGGGCGAACTCGACGGCGCCCTCGAGCAGCGGATGCGAGATCCCGCGCCCGCGGAAGCCGGGCCGCACGCGCAGGCACCACACGCTCCACACGTCGAGGGCGTCCACGTGCGGGATGCGCCGGTTCGTCGAGTAGCTCGTGTCGGCCCGGGGGTGCACCGCCGCCCAGCCGACCACCTCGTCGCCGTCGTACGCGAGGACGCCGGGCGGAGGATCCTCCGCGACGAGCTCCCGCACCCGGGCGCCGCGAGCGGGACCGGCGAGAGCCCGGTTCTCGACGGAGGAGCGGAGCCGGTAGCTCAGGCACCAGCACACGCTCGCGTCGGGGCGCTTCGGGCCGACCATCGTCGCCAGGTCGTCGAAGACGGTGGCTGCGCGCACCTCGATCGTCATGGCGGCAGCCTTCCACCGTCGCGATGCGCGGACAAGCCGTTCAGAACTCAGGACGAACGACGAAGGACTTCCTCCCTGCCGCGGAATCGGGGTCGTGGCACCACGTTCGTCCTGCATCGTGAACGCACTCCGCCGATTCACCACTCCACCGCATGAATCGCACCAGCGCCCCCTGTTGGACGGCGCCCAGGCGGGGCGCCTACCGTGGACGAGGTATCCAACGAAGGAGCACTTCCTGTGAAGCACGTCCCCCTCGGCACCTCCGGTGTCGACTCCCCGAACGTCGTCCTCGGCCTCATGCGCATCCCCGAGATGAGCGACGAGGCGATCCGCGGCCTCGTCGGCGCCGCCCGCGACTCCGGCATCGACTTCTTCGACCACGCCGACGTGTACGGCGGCGAGCTGCACCGCTGCGAGGAGCGCTTCGCCGAGGCGATGGCGCTGACCCCGTCGGAGCGCGAGCAGGTCGTCCTGCAGACCAAAGCGGGCATCGTCCCGGACGGCCCCTACTTCGACTTCTCGTACGAGCACCTGATCGCCTCGGTCGAGGGCTCGCTGAAGGCGCTGCGCACCGACTACGTCGACGTGCTGCTCCTGCACCGGCCCGACGCGCTCGTCGAGCCCGATGAGGTGGCCCGCGCATTCGACGAGCTGCACGCGTCGGGCAAGGTGAAGCACTTCGGCGTCTCGAACCAGACGCCGTACCAGATCGAGCTGCTGAAGAAGTCGCTGAACCAGCCGATCGTGGCGAACCAGCTGCAGCTCTCGATCACCCATGCGCCGCTGATCGCGCAGGGCGTCGCCTCCAACATGGTCGGCGAGGACCAGTCCGTCATGCGCGACGCCGGCATCCTCGACTACTGCCGCCTGAACGACATCACCGTCCAGGCCTGGTCGCCCTTCCAGGCGGGGTTCTTCACCGGCGTCTTCCTCGACAACCCGGCCTACCCCGAGCTGAACGCCGTCATCGACCGGCTCGCAGCGACGTACGGGGTCCCGGCGATCGCCGTGGCCACCGCCTGGATCACCCGCCACCCGGCGGGCATGCAGGTCGTGCTCGGCACGACGAACGAGCAGCGCGTGCGCGATGCGGCCCTCGGCTCCGATCTGCCGCTCACGCGGCCGGAGTGGTACGAGCTGTTCCGCGCGGCGGGCTACCTCGTCCCCTAGAGCTCCCACCCCGGAGGAAATGCGCGTCGGCGCAGAGAGGCACGGACTCCCCGGAGTCCGTGCCTCTTCCCGTCCCCGCGAGACGCCGGTCGGAACGCCCGCCGCGGTGTGCCGTGGACCGAAGCGGCATCTCGCGGGGGAGGGGCGGGAATAGGAACGGCACCCCTGCGTTGAACTTGAGCGTAACCGACTCAACTTCCTCAGGAGGACAGGTGCCCGACAACTACAGCGAGGCCGGAGCGAGCTCGTTCGACGACTTCCTCGCCCGCTACCTCGACGGTGAGCGCGCCCGCGCGGCGCGGTCGATCGACCTCAGCCGATTCCTCACCGCCCGTACCCGCGACATCCTGCAGTCCGCAGGACGCTTCGCCCTCGAGCGCGGCCAGACCGAGCTCGACGCCCTGCACGTGCTCCGCGTGCTCATCGACGACGAGACCGTCTCGCAGGCCGTGCGCCGCATCGGCGTCGACCCCGCCGCCATCGCCACCGCCGCGGAGGCGCGCCTCCCGCAGGCCGACGAGGCCCACGCCTCGCAGAACGCGGCCACCATCACCCCCAGCGCGCAGCGCGCGCTGTTCCACGCCTACCAGGTCGCCCGCTCCAGCGGCTCGACCTACATCGAGCCCGAGCACCTCTTCTTCGCGCTCGTGCTCGGCCAGGACGCCCCCGCCGGGCAGGTCCTCGCCCGCGCCGGCGTCACCGCCGAGGCCCTCACCCAGGGCATGCGCGAGACCGAGGCCCCGCAGCAGCAGGAGGCGGGACAGCCCGCCTCCGACACTCCGATGCTCGACAAGTTCGGCACCGACCTCACCGCTCTCGCCCGCGAGGGCCGGCTCGACCCGGTCATCGGGCGCGCCGACGAGATCGAGCAGACCGTCGAGATCCTCAGCCGCCGCACCAAGAACAACCCGGTGCTCGTCGGCGAGGCCGGCGTCGGCAAGACCGCGATCGTCGAGGGCCTCGCCCGCGCGATCGTGGCGGAGGAGGTCCCCGAGCAGCTGCGCGGCAAGCGCGTGATCTCGCTCGACCTCCCCGGCATGCTGGCCGGCACCCGCTACCGCGGCGACTTCGAGGAGCGCCTCACCGGCACCATGGACGAGATCGCGGCGCACTCCGGCGAGCTGATCGTCTTCATCGACGAGGTCCACACCGTGGTCGGTGCGGGCGGCGGCGGCGAGGGCGGCATGGACGCGGGCAACATCCTCAAGCCGCGTCTGGCCCGGGGCGAGCTGCACCTCGTCGGCGCCACCACGCTCAAGGAGTACCGCACCATCGAGAAGGACCCGGCACTGGAGCGGCGCTTCCAGCCGGTCCGCGTCGGCGAGCCCGGCATCGAGGACGCGGTCGCCATCCTGCACGGCCTGCGCCCCGCCTACGAGGAGCACCACCGCGTGCGCTTCACGGACGAGGCACTCCGCGCCTCCGTCGAGCTCTCGGCCCGGTACCTCACCGACCGCGTGCTGCCCGACAAGGCGATCGACCTGATCGACCAGGCCGGCGCGCGCCTCCGCCTCCGCCTCGGAGCCGGCGTCGACACCGGAGCTCTGCTCGAGCGTCTGGCGACCCTGGAGGCCGACAAGAACGCGGCCGTCTCGGCCGAGCACTACGAGGAGGCGTCCCGCGTCCGCGACGAGATCAGCGCCGTGCAGGCGGAGCTCGACGCGGCCACCGGCAGCGCCCCCGCGGAGGCGGTCGTCGGCGAGACCGAGATCGCGGCCGTCATCGCCCGCGCCACCGGCATCCCGGTGTCGCGGCTCACGGAGGGGGAGCGCGAGCGCCTCGCGCACCTCGAGACCGAGCTGCACCAGCGGGTCATCGGCCAGGACGACGCGGTCACCGCGGTCGCCCGGGCCGTCCGCCGCAGCCGCACAGGCCTCGGCGACTCCTCGCGCCCGGTCGGCTCGTTCCTCTTCCTCGGCCCGACCGGTGTCGGCAAGACGGAGCTGGCGCGCACCCTCGCGGGCTCCCTCTTCGCCGATGAGCAGTCGGTCATCCGCTTCGACATGAGCGAGTTCGGCGAGCGTCACACGGTCTCGCGGCTGGTCGGCGCCCCTCCCGGGTACGTCGGCTACGACGAGGCCGGTCAGCTGACCGAGCGCGTGCGCCGGAACCCGTACTCGGTGGTCCTCTTCGACGAGATCGAGAAGGCGCACCCCGACGTGTTCAACCTGCTGCTGCAGGTGCTCGACGACGGGCGTCTGACCGACGGCCAGGGGCGGACGGTCGACTTCCGCAACACGGTGATCATCATGACCTCGAACCTCGGCTCGGAGTTCCTGGCCTCGCGGTCGGGTGCGCTCGGCTTCGTCGCTCAGAGCGACGCGTCGGCCGAGGGCTTCGCCTCGGAGAAGGACCTGCGCGATCGCGTCATGGGCCGTCTCCGCGAGGCGATGCGCCCCGAGTTCCTCAACCGGATCGACGAGATCGTCCTGTTCCGCCGCCTCGGCCGCGAGCAGCTGCGGGAGATCGTCGGCATCGTCCTCGACACCACGCGCTCCCGCCTCGCTCCCCGCGAGGTGACGCTCGAGGTGACGGAGGCGGCCGTCGACTGGCTCGCCGAGAACGGCTACGAGCCGCAGTACGGCGCCCGGCCCCTGCGCCGGCTCGTCCAGCGCTCCATCGACGACCGGATCGCCGACCTGTTCGTCAGCGGCGAGGTCTCCGACGGAGGCGCGGTCCGCGTCGACGCCGTCGCCGGCGAGCTGCTGGTGACCTCGGCCGCCGCCCTCCCGCTGGCCGCGTAGCCGGTCCCGCTCCGACCCCCGTCCCTCCTCCTCCCGCGAGACACCGCTCGTGACGACGGCACCGCCCGTCGTCGAGAGCGGCGCCCGCGGAGGGGGAGGGGCGGGGGTCTTCGCGCCCCCACGGCTTGCCACAGCGGTCCGGGGGGGATAGACACGAGAGCACGAGAACCGGAGGCACGATGTCGAACCCGCGCTACTACGACCCCGTGGGCAAGGCGGTCCGGGCGCTGCTCGTGCTGAGCCTCGTCTGCTTCGCCCTGGCGGTGGGCATGTTCGCCCTCGACATCGTCATGCCCGGCACCATGACGGACGAGCGACGGCCCTGGGCCGAGGCCAGCGGGGCGCTCGCCTCGTTCGGCGTGCTGGCCCTCATCGTCTACTTCGCGACCGTCGCGATCGTCGGCGCGATCCGGGGGCGCGGGCAGTAGCCCCGGCTCCGACGCCGTCGTCCGACAGGAACGCGTCCGGCCCGCGGGATCCGAGGATCCTCGCGGGCCGGACGCGTTCTCGCGAGCCGTCGGGCGCCGGTCAGGGGCACTTCTTCGCGGTGATCGTCACCTTCAGCGTGGCGTCCGGAGCGACGGGGGAGCCGCCGGCCGGCTCCTGCCCGGTGACCTGGCCGGCGTCGGGCGCCTTCGGGTCCTCGGCGCAGGCGAGCGTGATCTTCGTGAAGCCGGCGGCGCCGAAGGCGTTCTTCGCGGCCTCCAGGTCCTGGCCCGTCACGTTCGGCACGGTCTTCTGGTTGCCGGAGCTGGTGAACACGGTGATCGCGGTGCCGCGCGGGGCCGAGCCCGACGGGTCGGCGCGGGTGACCGTCCCGACCGCGGCGTCGCTCGCCTCCGTGCCGCCCTGCACGACGCCGAAGCCGGCCGCCTCGAGCTTGGCCTCGGCGTCGGCGGAGGAGAGCCCGACGACATCCGGGATGGCGACCTTCGGGACGACCTGCAGCGAGCCGTCGGCCTCCGGGAACGCCGTCCCGCCGTACGTCGCGTCGGCGGCGCGCATGACGACCGGCCAGATGCGGTGGCGCGCGGTGGCGGCGGATCCGGAGTCGAAGGAGTAGCGGCCGAGGCGCAGGTTCGCGTCGCCCTTCACGTTGAACACGCCGACGGCGGTCGCGACGCGGGTGCTCGCTCCGGTCATCCAGGTGGCCTTCGCGTCGTCGGTGGTGCCGGTCTTGCCGATCAGCGGAACGCCGTCGCCGGTGCGGGAGGCCACGGCCGTCCCGCCGCCGGTGAAGGTCGCCTGCAGCGCGACGGCCGCGGTGGCGGCGACGTTGCGGTCGATCGACTGGCGGCAGTTCGCCGGGGGCACCGGCTGGTCGGCTCCGGCGGAGTCGGTGATGCGGTCGATCGCGACGGGGTCGCAGGTCGTGCCGCCGGAGGCGATGGTGGCGAAGGCGCCGGCCATCGAGAGGGGCGAGACGTAGTTCGTGCCGAGCACCGACGACGGGTTGTGCTCGAGCTCCTCGCCGCTGCCCTGCTTCACGCCCATGTCGACCGCGGTGTCGCGGATGCCGCACAGGTCGAGCTCACGGGCCATGCCGACGAAGCCGGTGTTGAGGGAGGTCTTCGTGAAGGACACCGGGGTGCCGACCTCGCCGGTGCCGCCCTCGTCGTTCTTCGCGCTCGTCTCGTTGCTCGTGTCGGTGCCGCCGGAGACGCAGGAGTCCGTGAAGGTGCCCCAGGTGGACTTGCGCGTCCCGTCGACCGACTCGTTGATGCTGTGGCCCTCCTTCAGCCACTCCACCAGCGTGAAGAGCTTGTAGGTCGAGCCCGGCTGGATCCCGGAGGATCCGCCGTTGGCCCGATCGGTGCTGTAGTTCACGGCGCTGTAGGACGGGTCGGTCGTGAGGACGTCCGGATCCTGCGAGTACTTCTTGTTCTGCGTCATCGCGAGCACGCGCCCGGATCCGACCTCGACGCTGACCGAGACGGCTCCGACGTCGAAGTTCCAGGTCTGCGGGACCTGCGCGTCGACGGCGGCGACGGCCGCGTCCTGCAGGCCGACGTCGAGCGTCGTGTAGACGTCGAGGCCGCCGCGGCGGAAGTTCGTCCAGCGGGTGTCCTCGTCGGCGCCGAAGATCTCGTTGTTCTTCAGGACGTTGGTGACGTAGTCGCAGAAGAAGCCCGCGTTGCCCGCGGTCGAGCAGCCGGTGCTGGGCTGGGTGATGCGGGGCTCGATCGGAGTGGCGACGGCGGCGTCGTGGTCCTCCTGCGAGATCTTCCCCTCCTCGAGCATCTTGCCGATGATGTAGTCGCGGCGGTCCTTGTTGCGGGCGTAGCCGTTCGCGGCGCCGTTGTCCGGGTTGTCGGGCTGGTCGATCCGCAGGACGGCCGGGTTGTTGACGATCGCGATGAGGCTCGCGGCCTGGGCGATCGAGAGGTCCGCGGCCGAGGTCGCGTAGTAGTAGTTCGCGGCGGTCTCGAGGCCGTAGGTGGTGCCTCCGAAGAACGCGATGTTGAGGTAGCCCTGGAGGATCTGGTCCTTCGTGTACTGCTTCTCGAGCCCGATGGCGAGCTTCATCTCGCGGAGCTTGCGCTCGGGGGAGGTCCGGGTGGCCTCGTCGATCGCGGCCGCGCGCTCGGCGTCGTCCGAGATGTTGCGGACGGCCTTCTCGACGAGGACGTTCTTCACGTACTGCTGGGTGATCGAGGATCCGCCCTGCACGTCGTTGCCGAGCACGTAGGTCTGCGCGACGGCGCGGAGCGTGCCGGGGAGGTCGACTCCGCCGTGGTCGTAGAAGCGGGGGTCCTCACCCGAGACGGCGGCGTCCTTGGCGGCCTGGGCGATGCGGTCGAGCGGCACCTCGACGCGGTTCTCGACGTAGAAGGAGGCGAGCAGCTGCGGGCCGTCGGAGCCGGTCGCGTAGATGTTGCTCTTCTCGGAGAGCTTGTCGACCTCGAGGTAGTCGGGCAGGCCGTCGAAGACGCCGATCGACTGGTTCGCGGCGACTCCGGCGAGCGCCACGGCCGGGGTGACGGTGGCGGTCACGAGGACTCCGGCCACGACGCTCATGCCCAGGAAGCCCACGATCGCCTTGACCACACCACCGGTGGTCCTTCTGTCGGACGCCAAACCTTCTCCTTCGCGAATCCCCCCGGATGCTGCGACGACCGCGGCCGACGCCCTGCACGCTCCGTGCGGCAGGTCAACCTCGACAGACTAACCCGAGAGCCCCCGAAGACGAAGGCCCGGCCAGAGGCCTGAAAAGACCCTGACCGCGACCCGGGGGACGGTGTTCCCTAGGCTGTCGGCATGGCGAGCCCCTCCTCCGACCCCGGACCGGCCGACGCGACGACCCCGGAGGCCGCTCCGGTCGCGCCCCCGCAGGCCGTCCCCGCACCGCCCACGGGCGCCCTCTCGTACGCTCTCGGCTTCCTCGCGTTCATCGGGATCCCGTTCCTCAGCCTGATCGTGGGCGGCATCGTCATGGCGTCCGTGTACCCCTCCGCCCGGAGGAAGGGCGGGCTCGCCGCCGAGAACGCGCGGAACGCGGCGAACTGGGGTCTGACGGTGATCCTGATCGGGGTCGTGACGCTCGGCGCGCACGTCGTGCTGCTCTTCGCCGCCTCCGACACCCCGCTCGCGAAGGGCTTCTACCCGATCGGCATCCCGATCACGCTGTTCGCCGTGCTCTGGCTGGTGCACTTCGTGCTGATCATCTGCGGACTGGTGAAGGCGAACCAGCGCGAGGTGTTCCGTCCGCGCATCGCGATCCCGTTCCTCCGCCCGCCCGCGGCCTGAGCTCAGGCGCCGACGGGCCAGAGGTAGTCGAGCCCCGGCGGCGTGCCGGGGAACAGCGGGCCGTAGTGGTCCTCGTCCTTGGCCACGAGCTTCGAGCGGTGCGAGAGGTGCAGCCGCTCGTCGCCGAACCACGGCGGGAGCGGGTAGTCGCCGGTCAGGTAGGCGGCGAGATCCTCCGGGGCGGCGGCGAGGGCCTCCTCGGTCTTCACGAGGCACGTGTCGGCGAAGCCGCGCTCCGTCCACTCCGCGCAGGTCTCGCGCTGGTAGGTCATCAGCGCCGGCCGGTAGCCCCGCCACATCCGCGTGACGGGGTGGTTCTGCCAGCCGTACCCCGGGACGGTCAGCGCCCGCATGACCTGCAGCGTCTCGACGCGCTGCTTGCCGAGCCGCTTGCCGTCGAGGGCGCGGACGCTGCGGTGGAAGTCGGGGTAGGGGAGGAAGGTCTGCACGCCTCCCAGTCAACAGCGGCCCGTCTCCCTCCGGCCACCCTCCCGTCACGCCGATGTCGCCTGGCGTGCGTAGCGTCCGGGGCATGACCGGACTCCCCCTCCTCGCCACCGACGACGTGCAGCTGCGCTGGGCGCGGCCCGAGGTCCTCGACTCCGCCCGCCACCGGATGCTGCGCCTGCTCACCCTCGCCGAGCGCCTGCGCTACGAGGCGACGAGTCGGCGCGAGGTCCGGGACGGCTTCCTCCTCGGCCGGGTCCTCGTGCGCGAGCTTGCCGCCGAGACGCTCGGGATCGATCCCCTCGAGGTCGCCGTGGACGCGCGCTGCGAGCGCTGCTCCGGACCGCACGGCCGCCCGGTGCTCCGCGGCGAGCACCCGGCGCTGGAGCGGATGCGGATCAGCATCGCGCACTGCGACGGCGCGGTGGTCGCGGCGCTGGCGACCGGACGCGACATCGGGATCGACGCGGTGCGCGCCCGCACCGTCCGCGACCGCGTGGCCTCCGGGGCGACGACGGCGGAGCAGGTGCTCGCCGATCTGCGCTCGCAGGCGGTCGCGAAGGCCGACGGGCGTGGGACCTCGAGCGACGAGCCCGTCCGCTTCCGCACCAGGGAGGGTGCGACCGAGGCCTGGATCGAGGGCTCGAGCCGCTACTTCGCCGTCTCGGAGCCGACGGTCCACTCCGCGCTCGTCGTGGCGGTCGCGGTCGCTCAGGAGTGACCGCGGGGCGCGGTCCCCGGCCGTTGCGCTGGTCCGCGCCTAGGCGAACAGCGACAGCGTGATCGTCGAGCGGTAGGAGCCGGCCTCGACGTCCGGCTCGGCCAGCAGCCGCAGCTCGGCGTCGGCGGTCCAGATGCCGGCCCCGCCGGCGGCTCCGAGCAGCAGCGCGTCGCGCAGGCCCGCGCCGCCCTCGAGGGAGGAGGCGACCGGATCGCCCGCGACGGCGCCGGTGCCGGTGATCAGGCGCGGGGTCCAGCCGAGATGGTCGGCTCCGATCGAGGCGCTCGGGCCGGTGAGGGCGCTCGCCGAGGCGAGGACGTACCAGTCGTTCTGCGCGCCGGCGCGCAGAACGACTGGTACGTCCTCGCCTCGGCGAGCGCCCTCACCG